>JAZKEH010000235.1:40036-40325 GCA_040387155.1 Pseudomonadota bacterium
CGCAAAGCCGAGCGGATCAATGAAGCCGTGACAACCGCTACAGCTCGGATTGGTGCGATGCACTGCCAGACGTTCACGTATCGTCATCTGGCGTTGGCCAGGTTTGTTGTCGATCAACGCTTCCACGTTTGGCGGTGGCAGCGGCGGTGGCGTGCCCATGAGGTACTCGAGCACATACTTGCCACGCAATACCGGCGAGGTGCGATCCGGATAGGATGACGCCATCAGGATGCCGCCCTTGCCGAGCAGGCCGAAACGACTCTGGTCTTCCAGTGTCACTTTGCGGAAC
>JAZKEH010000236.1:0-4423 GCA_040387155.1 Pseudomonadota bacterium
GATGGTGGCAAGCTTGGCCATTGCGAGCGAGCCCAGCGCCAACAAGGCACGCGCGCGGTATTCGACGACGTACGGCCATATCATGCGCAGCGCACGCCATTTCATGTCAACGCCGGCTATATCACTCGCTTGAGGTTTTGGCATTCGCAATACGCTGCTGGATGCTGGCGAGAATGCCCTTGCTGTCGAGGCCGCAGCCAGCGAGCATGTCCTGCGGACGCCCCTGGTCGATGAAGTGATCGGGAAGGCCGAGATTGAGAACCGGCACTGTCATGCCGTGCGCCGACAGACACTCATTCACCGCAGAGCCCGCGCCACCGCTCAGCGCGTTTTCTTCCACGGTGACCAACAGTTGATGCGTGCCTGCCATGGCCAGCAGCAGCTCTTCATCCAGTGGTTTGACGAAACGCATGTCGATCAGCGTGGCATCCAGCTGCTCTGCTACTGTACGTGCTGCCTGCAGCAAGGTGCCGAACACCAGCATTGCTACCGCCTTGCCTTCCCGCACAACGCGAGCCTTGCCGATAGTGACATTCATCAACGTTGGATCCAGCGCGCATCCAGTGGCCTTGCCGCGCGGATAACGCACTGCAGCCGGGCCCTTGTGGTTGTAGCCTGTGAACAGCAAATGGCGCGCTTCATTCTCATCACTCGGCGTCATGACGATGATGTTGGGGATGCAACGCAAATAGGTCAGGTCAAAACTGCCCGCATGAGTGGGGCCGTCTTCGCCGACCAGACCGGCGCGATCGATCGCAAACAGCACATCGAGATTCTGCAGGCAGACATCGTGAATCAACTGGTCGTAGGCGCGCTGCAGGAAGGTGGAATAGATCGCGACGACAGGCTTCATGCCTTCGCAGGCCAGGCCCGCAGCAAAGGTCACTGCGTGCTGTTCGGCAATCGCGACATCGAAGAAGCGTTCAGGAAATTGCGCTTCAAACTTGCGCATGCCAGAGCCTTCGCCCATCGCTGGCGTAATCGCCATCAGGGCCGGATCGTTGTTCGCGACTTCGCACAGCCAGTTGCCGAATACTGTGGAATAGGTAGGCGCACTGTCTTGCACGCCCTTGGACTTTTCCGTCTGCGAAATCATCTTGTTGAGCGCATGCATGCCATACGGATCGTCTTCGGCAGGACGGAAGCCCTTGCCCTTGCGGGTGACGACATGCAGCAGTCGCGGCCCTTTGAGATGTTTGATGTTCTCGAGAATATCGACGAGGCCTTTTATGTCGTGACCATCAATGAGGCCGAAATAGTTGAAGCCCAGCTCTTCAAAGATCGTGGCTGGGGACACCATGCCCTTCATGTATTCCTCGGCACGATGGGCAGCGCCCCATACCGGCGGCAGCGCGGACAATACTTTCTTGCTGCCGGCGCGCAAAAAATTGTACGGCTTGCTGGCCCACATGCGCGCAAAGTAACTCGACAGCGCACCGATGTTGTTTGAGATCGACATATTGTTGTCGTTGAGGATAACCAGCAGATCGTTGTCGATGCCGCCAGCATGATTGAGTGCCTCAAACGCCATACCGGCTGTCATCGCACCGTCGCCAATCACCGCGACAACTTTGCGATCACTCTTCTGTTGCTGCGCCGCCATAACCATACCAAGCGCGGCGCTGATCGACGTGCTTGAGTGACCGACGCCGAAGGTGTCGTATTCACTTTCAGCGCGGCTGTTGAAGGCAGCGAGGCCGCCTGCCTGCCGTATCGTCAGCATGCGTTCACGCCGGCCGGTCAGAATCTTGTGCGGATAGCTTTGGTGCCCGACGTCCCACACGAGACGATCATCGGGCGTGTTGAATACGTAGTGCAACGCAACAGTCAGTTCGACAACGCCGAGTCCTGCACCGAAATGACCGCCCGTCTGCCCCACTGAATAGAGCAAAAATTCGCGCAGCTGACGCGCCAGCTCCGGCAACTGTGCTGGTTCGAGCTGACGCAGATCGGCCGGCTCGTTGACGCTGTCGAGCAACGGCGTAGCGGGACGCTCCAGAGGGATTTGATCAAACATCAGGGACTGCAACGATTGTCGACTAGGGAGTGGGATGGGCGAGCGGGCGGCATTTTACCGCTGATCGCTGCAGCCATGCAGGTGGATTTTGTAACCCGTCGCCCCTGATTCATGACTGGCGCTGTACCACGTAGTGCGCGAGTTGCCGCAAGGTGTCGGCTTCACTGCCAAATTCCTGCAGCGCGGCATCGGCCTGCTCTGCCACGGCTTGCAGCCGTTGCTTGGCACCGTCCAATCCCAGCACCGACGTGTAGGTTGCCTTGTGCAGACGCGCATCCTTGCCCTGTTCCTTGCCCGTAACTGCCGTGCTGGCTTCCACATCGAGAATGTCATCCTGGATCTGGAAGGCCAGGCCGGTGTGGCGGGCAAACAAGCGCAAGCTTTCAATTTGATGGGATGAGGCCCGGTTGGTGCTGAGCGCTCCCAGCACCACACTGGCCGTGATCAATGCACCGGTCTTGAGGTTGTGCATATGGCTGAGCGCGCTTTCGCCCAATGGTGCGCCGGTAGCCGCAATGTCGAGCGCCTGGCCACCGACCATGCCCTGCCAGCCGCTGGCAACCGCGAGCTCCCTGAGCATCTGTACCCGCAGGCTGTCGCTGAAGGCAGCCGTTGATGACAACAGTTCAAAGGCCAGCGCCTGCAGTGCATCGCCCGCAAGAATCGCCGTCGCCTCGTCGAATTCGATATGACAGGTAGGCCTGCCACGCCGAAGCACATCATCATCCATGGCTGGCAGATCATCGTGAATCAGCGAGTAAGCGTGAATGAGTTCTACTGCGCACGCAGGGATGTCGGCACTGCGCACATCGCCGCCCGTTGCCTGGGCCGCCGCATAGGCCAGCAACGGACGCAGGCGTTTACCGCCACCAAGGACGGCGTATTGCATGGCAGAAGCGAGGCGGGGAGGGGCTGCACTGTTATTGAGCAGGGCCTGCAATTGCAGTTGCACCTGTTGCTGTTGTTGCTGCAGCCATTGCTGGAAGACGGACACTGGCACTACCTCAGTCGTCTTTGTCGTCGTCAGTCTCGGCATCAGCGTCGTCTTCTTCGCTGTCAAACGGAACTGATGCAGGCACCTCGGTATTCGCAAGTAGCAGTTGTACCTTTTGCTCTGCCTGCTCGAGTGCCTGCTGACACTCGCGCGTTAGCTTGATGCCTTGCTCGAAAGCCTTGAGCGACTCTTCCAGACTCAGATCGCCCGCTTCCATGGCATCTACCAGGCTTTCAAGACTGGTGAGGGATTCTTCGAAATTGAACTTGGTGTTTTTGCGTGACATGACTGCGAATTTCCGCGTTTTTTGCACAGTTACAATGGTAAGGCGAAAAGCATGATTAAGCACTGATTAAGCGCCTCATACACATACTATCCTCAAGCTCACTGGAAATGGATTACCGGAACAGAAAGTCCCGATTGGCGGGGTTCCGGAGAGCACTAGAATTCCGGTTACAGCCCCAGAAATAATGCAGACAGGAGTCAAAGTACGTGTCAAAATCCGGCTCGCTGGATTTAACACCAAGTAAGTTCACAGGAACTTTTCGGAACATAAGTGGGGAATTTTATGATGAAACGCATCGCATTTACCGGAGCGCTGGTATTGGGCTCGCTGTTGTCTTTTAACGTGATGGCTGCTGCCGCACAGACCCCGGAAGAAAAAGCCGCGTCTGACATTGCCAACCGTCAGGCAGTATTCAAGCTGTTGTCTTTCTCCAACGCTACGTTGGGTGGCATGGCACGTGGCGCACCGTATGATGCTGCTGCAGCGAAACTGGCACTTGAGCGCGTAGGTACACTGGGTCACATGATTCCGGATGTCTTCGCTGCTGACACTCGCGCCACCGCTGGTGCTGCGAAGACTCGCGCGTCCGACACCATCTGGGACAACAAAGCCGACTTCGACAAACTGGCTGCTGACCTGGTAGCTGCTACCGTTACTGCACAGGGACTCCTGGACAGCAAAGGCGCAGACGGCGTTAAAGAAGCTGTAGCTGCTGTTGGTCCAAAATGCGGCGCTTGCCACGACCGTTTCCGTTTGGAATAAGTCGGTGCTGCTTTCGCAGTAGTTGATTCAAGCTTAAAAAAAACGCCCGCTTAATGCGGGCGTTTTTCTTTTCATGGACTGATTAGTTTGATCCAGGCGAGCTGCTCGCAATTCTGGTACTGCTGCTTCGAACGCCGCAGGCGCTGCTTGGTCTGCGACGTCCCTTCAACTCATTCCTCTGCAGCTGCGCTGTCTTCACCGGTGCCACGCGTAAAGAAGGCTGCGTAGGCCAGCTGATCTTCTTCGGTGAGCACTGAGGTGTGTTCAATCACATCGGCCATTTCGCCACCCACATAATCAAAGCTGGCAGTCATGCCGAGTTGCAGGAAGGCAACAAAGTCGTCAGCTGTCCAACCACCAAGTG
>JAZKEH010000237.1:0-2361 GCA_040387155.1 Pseudomonadota bacterium
GACAAAAGGGAAACTGGTGTAGGTAGTGGGGATGTACATCAAACCTGTGCCGGGATTGAAGGCCATCGGATTCCAGCCATGTGCACCGGCGAAGGACGGCACCACGTAGAAGCCATCGCTGCCCTCCTGACCATAGTTGGCGTCGGGATTGATGATGGGGCGGAAGTTCTCGTCGAAACCGGTGAGCCAGTTGGCCGAGGGCACGAAGAGATCGGCCGAGTACGGTTCGCCGGTGGTGGCATCGAGCACGTAGAACACGCCGTTCTTCGGCGCTTGCATCACGACATGGCGTTGCAGCCCTCTGATCATCAGGTCGGCGGTGACCAGTTGCTGGGTGTTGTCGTAGTCCCAGCTGTCGCGCGGCACTGCCTGGTAATGCCAGCGATACTCGCCGGTCGCCGCATCGAGCGCCACGATGGAGGACGTGAACAGGTTGTCACCGCCACCGGGCGAGCGGATGTCGGCGGGCCACGGGGCGCCGTTACCGGTGCCAACGTAGACGAGGTTGGTTACGGGATCGTAAGTGACTGCGTCCCACGGTGTGCCGCCACCGCCAGTCTTCCACCACTCACCGTTCCAGGTCTTGGCAGCCATTTCGAGTTCCGGTTGTTCGAAGCCCAGTGCGGGATCGCCAGGCACTGCCCACCAGCGCCACAGTTCATCGCCGTTGTTGGCGTCGTAAGCGGCCATGTAGCCACGCTGGTGATATTCGGAACCTGCTTCGCCGATGAAGATGCGACCGTCGGCGATGCGCGGTGCGCCGGTGATCGAGTGCCAGCCTTCGCGATCAGTGATCTGCTTTTCCCATACGAGTTCGCCGGTATCCGCCTTCACCGATACCAGACGGCCGTCGAGTGTGGCCCAGATGATCTTGTCTTCATGAATGCCGACCCCGCGATTGACGATGCCGCAGCACAGCTTCACTGCCCATTCGCCGGGCACCAGGGGATCGTATTTCCACAGCTGTTGACCCGTTTTTGCATCGAACGCGTAAACCTTGCTCCACGGCGTGGACACGTAGATGCGCCCGTCGGCCACCAGTGGCGTGGTTTCGTAGCTGCCGCCGCGCTCGGCGAGATCGCCGTACCAGGCAAGACCGAGTTGGGAAATGGTGTCGGCGGTAATTTGCGTGAGCGGACTGAAGCGCTGTTCGCTGTAGTCACGACCGTAGGAGCGCCATTCGCCGGGGTTGTCTGTCTGGGCTACGGCGGCGGTTGGTGCAGCGGATGCCGCCGGCGCTTGCGTTTCGACGGTGGCGTCACCGCACCCGCCAAGCATGGCGAGCGTGGTCAGTGCGATGGCCGCCTTTACGGAATTTTTCATTTCGAATTTCCCCGATGGTTGGTACTGATTATTTGATTGAAGCGGATAGTATCCGACAGCAGGCGTATTCTAGAACGCGCCTACCAGCTTCACGATGATCTTGTTGACGAGCTGCGCAGCTCCCTCAAAGTTGCAGGTGAGCGTGGAGTTCAACGTGACCATCGGATTGGACAAGCCGATGACGGTGCCGGTGATAGGTGCCATTACGCATCCAGCCGGCACGTTCTGAATCAGATTGCCGGTAACCGTGAGGGCGCTACCGCCGGTATTGCGGATTTGCAGATTGCCGGTGAAGCCGCTGCTGGTATGAGACGTGGTTTTGGCGGGCGTCTTCACCGTGGTGGTCCCGACCGTGCAGCTAAACTCGGAAGTAGTCACTGAGCCGTAGTAGCTGCCGGTCGTGATTGTCGCGTTATAGAGACCAGCATTCATGATGTTGCCATCTACCGTCATGTTGACGATTTCACCCCCACGACCAGTGGCCGTGAGCGCGGTGCAGCCGGGAATCGCAGCCACTTGCACAGTGCCCGTTTCCACCAATGAGCCAGTCAGGCGCCACTGAGCGCCGCTCAAAGGATTGGCCGGGCTGTTTCCCAGCGCGTTTTGCAGCCGCGGGATGACGTTGTTCAACAGGAAGGTGTTGCCCGTCCCGGTGATGGCCGTGAGGTAGGCCGCAGGCGTCGTGATCGTGGTCTGCAGGTGACGCAGGAACTCATCGTCAGAGGCGAGCCCCGCGATGTTGGCACCGTCAGTGGCAATGTAGTTGCGCATTTCAGTAACCACCACGTCGGGCACAATGAGACCGCTCACGTCCATGTTGGCAACGCTGCCGTGATTCAGCGCCTGCAACACCGCGGCGATCTTCTCGCCATGCTGTAATGAAGTGACATAGGTCGTGCCTGAAGTCTGTGTCGCGTCATGCAGCTTCGAGCCGAGCACAATCGAGCCGCCACCACCGGTGGGCAGCGAAAATGTCACCGTGTCGCCGGGGTTGAAGCTGTACTCGCCTGCTGCATTCGTGGTGCCGCTGATTCCGGA
>JAZKEH010000237.1:2371-3331 GCA_040387155.1 Pseudomonadota bacterium
CAGTGCCGCCGCCACCGGTGGGCGGGTCGTTGGGGGATGAGGACGTTGGCGCTACGAAAGTGGTCTGCACACTGCCAACCGCCAGCGGGCTGGCGATGCCTGTGCCTGCCTTCGCCACCAGCACGCGAAATGTATACGCGCCTGTTGGCAGTCCACTGACCCACAAGCGATAAAAATCGGGCGCGGATACATCGGCCAGCGTAAAGCCACTGACCATTGCAGCAGGCGCTGTCACCCATGTGCGCGCAGCGGTGAGGTAGTAGTAACTGCCGCCGTTGATCTGCGCTTGTATATAGATATCAACCTTGCTGCCAACAGCGGTGCCCGCGGTGACACTGCCGGACAGTACGAGTTCTTCAGTGCCATCCAGTGTATAGCTGGTCTTGCTGGTGCTTATGGCGGCGCTCGCAGCAGCGGCTACAACGGAACAACTGCCGCCGGCACACACCAGCGTGTTGGTGCTGCGCGTGACCGCATACGCCACGGTGACCCAACTGCTGCCGTTGTACTCGCTGATCAACAGCGCCATATTCCATGTGCCCGCGGGCGGGAAGCTGGCGGTGATGGTGCCGCTGTTAACTGAAGTAAGCGACGCGCCGGCATTGAGCGTGCTGAGCTGATGACTGGCTAATTGATAACCCGGCTGGCTCACTCCGGTATACGGCGCAGCAAAGGCCCAGAGCTGCATGCGCAGGGTGCCTGAATGACCGCTGGTGGCATTGTTGGTAATGCGATCTACCGCGAGTACGACGGACTGGCCATTGCCCTGGTTGTACTGGTAGCTCCAGTTGCCGCTGAGTGAAATGCTCGTTGCCCAGGCGCCGGGAACAAGCAGGCAGAACAACAGCAGGGAGAAGAGTCCTGCAATGAATGACCGACGCAGGTGGAAGAAGGATTTCATGGGTATCCCCATGCGGGAGGTATGCTAGGAGCCTAGTCCTTTGATAGATCAGCGTCCAG
>JAZKEH010000238.1:0-2671 GCA_040387155.1 Pseudomonadota bacterium
GAAGGTTTCGATCATGTGATGCAGCAGCGGTTTGTCTTCCACCATCGGCTTGTTGGCCGCCTTCGCGCCTACTTCCATTTCTGAAAGCAGGAAGCTGGTGAACTTCTGGTAGATGTTCTTGTGATCGCGCATGGAGACATGCTGCGGTGTCAGACCAAAGGTTTCTGGCAGCAGCTCCGGGCGTGGGAACGCGATGTGGTCCATGATCACTTTCACGTTCGGATAGCGATCTGCATATTCACCGACCTTCGGCAGCGCCAACGGCGCATTGTTGCCCAATACCATCAGCACCATGCCGATACCAAGTTCGTTGGCAGCAGCCCAGGTGTCATCCGCAGCAGCGGACAGGAAGGGCACTTCGCCCTTGTCATTCGGCGAGCCGGAGAAACGCACGGCAGTCAGGCGACTGTCCTTTGCCATCTTTTGCAGCGTTGCCGGCGTAGCGGCATCAGTAGGGGCAAGAATGACTACGGGCAGAATGCGATCAGGATGCTGCAGCGACACGTCGAGCAGGTAACTGTTATCAGTGGCGTAGGTGCTGTTGTATTGCACGCCGGTGCCCATCTCGACGCCAACCTTGTCCCAGAATGCAAACACCACTGCCGGTGTCATCGGGTTGGCGGTGGCCTTGGCGATCATGCGTTCGGCGCCGTAACGTGAGCCGGACGCGTTGAACGGGTATTTGGCGGGTTCGTTGGTATAGAAGTGGGCGTGGGTATCAAACAGTTTGAGTGCGGGTTCGGCGCCGAAGGCGGCGCGTGGCAGCAGGGAGACAGCAGTGGAGGCGAGTGTGGAAGCAAGCAGAGTGCGGCGTTTCAACATGGACGATCCCTCTTTATTTTTTTGGTTACGGGTTGGGTGGTGCTGTTATGAAGCGCCGTCAGGGTATGTGGCGTTCACGGTTGTGTCCATGATGTCTCCTGAAATCCCGTGAAGCGGTCTGAAAGGGCCGATGAGGTGGCCCGTATGCTGCAGAAGCCCCATTGTTTGGGGAACAACAAGAACAACAGCAACACCAAAATCGCTTCCACAATAATAAATAGATGAGGGATATCATCATGATAAAGCGCCGTACTTTATTGGCTTCGGCAATGCCGCTGGTAGTCGCAGGTTCCAGCAAAGCGCTTGCCCAGGTCGCTCCAGCCATCCTCCACAGCTACCACGCGCCACGCCCGGCCGACGACCTCGACAATGCCATCGTGTATCGCCGGGAAGATGAGTTCTGTGCCTGGACCTACACGCGCGGTTTCTGGGAAACCGGCAATGGCGAGCTGATCCAGAATTTCGATGCGCTCACCATCGCCTACGACAACCCCGACTTCATCAACCACAACAACGTGTTCGCCAACGCAACGCAGACACGTGTGTTGACCATCCGTTCGACGGATCGCGGCCGCACCTGGAATGGCGACAAGCCCGAAGTGAACGTGCAGGCTGCTGGCGGTGACAAGGCAACGCCCTATGACCAGTTGGGCAAGATCGATTATCTCGACAGGAATGTGCTGGTGTGGTCGTTCAGCTCGGGCTTTGGCACGCCGGCTGGCCGCGCGCCAATTCGTATCTCGCAAGATGCAGGACGCACCTGGTCTGGCGCTGGCGAGATACCGCTCGACGGACTCACGTCGCTGACTGCGCTCAACTCGTATCTGGTACGGCCTGATGGCCGCTGCCTGTTGTTCATGTTTGAAGTCGCCGCTGATGGCAATCGGCGTCCGCTGGTCTATGGCAGCATGGATGGCGGCACCGAGTTTCACTTCATGAGTTACATCACACCACAGCACGATCCGCTCGGCGCCGCCGACAGCGATCGCACGGCCAGCAGTCTGGCGTTCTCCGGTCATCGCTGGTTCTACCCGCGTGCTACCTTGCTGCCGAATGGCCGCATCCTGTGCACGCTGCGTTGCCAGCGCGACCCGACCGGCGACATGTGGACCGAGGTGTACAAGAGCGATGACGGTGGTCGCTCGTGGGGCTTCCTGTCACGCGTCAATGACTTCGGTGCGCCCGGCAGTCTGGTCCGCATAAGTGATGGCCGCCTTGTGATGGTCTATGGTTACCGGTTGCCGAACTACGGCATACGCGCCACGGTGAGTGAAGATGAAGGGCAGACCTGGGGCGGCGAGTTGATCGTGCGTGACGACGGCGGCAGCTGGGATCTTGGCTATCCCAATGCGTGGGAAGTGGAGCCTGGCAAGATTGGCTGCATCTACTACTTCAACAGCAAGGATGATCCGACGCAGGTGAATGGTGGCAAGCGGCATATTGCGCGCAGTATTTTTACCGTCTGATTATGTTGGTGGGCACACCATGGAGTGCCCACCAACAGCTCAGTTCATGTCAGGGCGTTGCAGATGTTTTGACTACTGCCCGCAAGAGGAATCGATAGCGGAAGGTTTCCGGTGCAAGCTCCAGTATTTCCAACGTGCCTGTGAGATTGGCCTGTTGGACGCCGCTTATGGCAGATGTCGCGGTGCTATTTTTGAACCACACCGATGCGCTGCTGCGACTGCCAACGTCGTCGCTGTCAACTATCCACCCTTGCTGTTGCAGCTGTGTTGCGAGGTCAGTAAATACGATTGCCATCGTAAGGCCGGCCAGTTTGAAAGTTTGCTCAGTTTCCCGGTCGTAGACAGCTTCATCAGCACTGATACTGCTGCCCCCACTTGAAATG
>JAZKEH010000239.1:0-2863 GCA_040387155.1 Pseudomonadota bacterium
TGTCGCGTGAGAATGAATTCGCTGGCACTGGCATCATCGTGCGTGGCAGCGAAGCAGCGACGCGCGTACAGCAGTTGCTGGCTGAAGGCATCACGCTGGCACGCGGCGCCTTTCCCGGCGGTAATCCGGCCAACGTCACGTTGTACGTCGACGGCCGCAACAACAACCTCGGCAAGTCGCGCACCAAGGGCTTGGATTTCCAGATTGATTACCGATTCGACACGGCGAACCTCGGCAGCTTCGGCTTCAATCTGAATGGTACTTATCTCACCAGTTACGAGCTTGCGATCACTTCAACCGCCCCGTTGGTGGACAAGCTTGACCTCATCTTCAACCCGCTGAAAACCAAGGCACGCGCCAGTGTGAATTGGGACTATGCTGCGTGGCATGCGATGGCCGGCGTTACCTATGTCGGCAGCTACACCAACGATGCCATCACGCCGCGCCAGGGTGTTTCCAGCTACACCCCGGTGGATCTGCGGCTGACGTACACAGTAGATGCAGGCGGGTCTGATCTGCTCGAAGGTCTCGTTGTCGGCGTTGAAGCCCGCAAGGTGTTTGACGAAGAGCCGCCGTACGTGAACCTTGCGCCTTCAGGCAACGGCAGTGGCGGCTACGATGCAACAGCAACCAATCCGCTCGGTCGTCTGTTTGCACTGACGATCAACAAGAGCTGGTAGTTGAAAGAGGCGCGGGAGCGATCAGATATGAAGTTTGGCGTTAAGCTCACTGATCGCCGCGAATCCTTCGAGAATGTGGTTGCGCATGGCGCGCTCCGCATCCTCAACGCGCCCTTCGACAATCGCCTTCGTGATGATCTTGTGATCAGCGTTGGCGTGATCGATGCGCTGGGCGTTGTAGAAGCTGGAAAACAGCAGACGGTAGACCGGCACCGTGAGCTGTCGCAGGAACTGCGCAGCATAGCGGTTGCCGGAACCGTCGATGATCAACGCATGCCAGGCATCGTTGAGCTGGGCAAAGCGGCCGTGATCACCGGTGCGTTCCAGCGCATTCATCGCCGTCTGCAGTTTCTGCAATTGTTTTTTCGGCTTGCTGTCGTCGCGGCGGGCAAACTCGCCGGCGGCCATGCTTTCCAGCGCCATGCGGGCTTTGTAGATCTGGTGCACCTCGTCCATGCTTAACTGGCGAACCGAGGCTCCCCGAAATTCCTCGATGCTGACCAGACCTTCAGTTTCAAGCCGGCGCAGTGCTTCGCGCACCTTGCCGCGGCTGGCCTGTGTTTCCTTGACGATGTCGGCTTCTACCAATCGTTGCCCTGGCACCAGACGGCCCACGCGAATTTTCTCGCGCAGCAGTTCCGCCACATCGAAGGTGTTGATGGCGGCTTCAGGTTCGGCAGCGTGGGGTTTTGCAGGAACAGGAGCGACGGCTTTGCGCGGCATTCAAGCGTTTCCAGAATCCTGGCCGGTCAACATTCCGACCTCGGTGACAGCTTCATGATCCCTCATATGACGAGTGGCAGGCAATCATCCGACGCGATTGCAATCATCTTTACGGGTGACGTGGTGCTGGATGTACCCGAACCGGATTACTGGCTCGCTGGCATTGCGCCGGCACTGCAATCTGCCGATCTTGTGATCGGCCATCTCGAAGTACCGCATACCCACAGTCAGCACGAGCTCGCGGGCGATGTGCCAGCACCTGGCGCAGATCCTGCCCATCTCGCGGCACTGCCTCGCGCGGGCTTTACTGCCATGACACTCGCCGGCAATCACATCGCAGATTGCGGCGCGGCGGGAATTGCCGACACCTGCGACGAACTGCAGCGCCTGGGTATCGCTTGCACTGGCGCCGGCAACGACCTCGCGCATGCACGCACACCCATGGTTCTGACTGTGGCTGATGGTCGTCGTGTCGGTGTACTCAGTTACAACTGTGTCGGTCCGGCCCAGGCGTGGGCGACTGCTGAGCGCGCAGGCTGTGCCTACCTGCCAGTCGCCACCACTGATGGTGCCCCGGTGCGGCCGGCAGCAATACTGACAACACCGTTGCCTGCAGCCGCCGAATGGTTAAGCGCAGATGTTGCTGCGCTGCGTGGTAAAGCAGATCTCGTTGTCATCGCGCTGCACAAGGGCACCGTGCATACGCCAGCCCGCATTGAACCGTATGAACGTGAACTGGCACAGGCGGCGATTGCTGCCGGTGCCGACATTGTCATCGGCCATCATGCGCACATCGTGCGAGGCGTTGAGTTCGTGCAAGGCAAACCGGTTTTTCACGGCCTCGGCAACGGCTGCGTGGTGACCCGCGCGCTGTCGCCCGACCAGGCCCATCCCGCACGCGCTGAGTGGGCGCAGCGGCGCCAGCAACTGTTCGGCTTTCAACCCGATCCTGCCTTCGAGCTGGCACCCTTTCATCCCGAAGCCGTGCATGCTTTCCTCGCCCGCGTGCTGTGGCACACCGACGGCAGCCTTGAATGCGGCATCGTGCCTGTCATCGTCGATGCACCCGGCCGGCCGCGCCTGGCGACCGGCGCCGAAATTGCTGTCGTCTGCGACTACCTGCAGCGCATCATCGCAGCCGCAGCACTGCCGCCGCTAAAACTAGAAATGCGCTCAGATATGGTGGTTATCCAATGAAGACATCCTCCTCACTCGCGTATCGCCTTATCATCCTTGTCGGCGGCTTTGCACTGCTGGCAGCGATGTTCATTGATGTCGTCGCCGTGATCGGCCGCTACCTTGGCATTCCCTTGCTCGGTTCCATTGAGCTCGTGCAAGTGCTGGTCGGCATCGCCGGTGCGATGGCGCTGCTGGTGGCGACGCTGCAGAACAGCCATGCCCGGGTACGTCTGTTGCTGGCGCGCATGGCCGACGCACCACGCGACCTGTTGCTGCGCTTT
>JAZKEH010000240.1:0-11171 GCA_040387155.1 Pseudomonadota bacterium
ACTCGCCGTACTTCAGCGACCTGGCTTTGCTCGACGACGTCTACCGTCGTTTCCATTGAACCACTGTCCCTCTTGTACCGAGTCCTGGCGTGGACACAATGACGAACTCATTCACGAGACGGCGGGTGCCGCCCAGCCCAAGCCCCATGCTTTTGGCGGTCGTAAAGCCGTCCTGCATGGCGCGGTCGACATCCTCGATGCCGGGTCCGCAGTCTTCAAACATCAGTTGCAGGCCCGTCTTGCCATCTTGCAGCAGTTCGGCGATTTGCATGGTGCCGCCGTTGCCGTGTACCAGCGTGTTGCGGCCGATCTCACTCGCTGCTGTGACGAATTTGGTTTTGTCGACAATACTGAAAGCCAGCTTGGTTGCCCAATCCTGCACGAGGCGACGCGCCACACTCAGTTGTTCGGGTGTACGAATGTCGAGCGTCGCCGACTTTACGATACTGATGCGGCTTCCCCTTCCAGCGCGGGGGATGCATCGTTGTCGTCCCCCACAGCTTCGCGGAGAAGTCGCATTCCTTTGTCGACATTGAGTGCAGTACGCACGCCTTCCAGCGACATGCCGAGCTCAACCAGCGTAATGGCAACAGCGGGACGCATGCCGACCAGTACGGTTGCCGCATCCATTACGCGAGCGATCGCAGCAATCTGTGCCAGCGCACGGCCAATGAATGAGTCCACAATTTCGAGGGCGGATATATCGATCAACACGCCTTTCGCATGCGTCTTTGCCAGCTTTACTGTCAGGTCATCCTGCAGCGTCAGCGCCAATTGATCGTGCATTTCCACCTGGATGGTTACCAGCAGAAAGTCGCCCAGTCTGAGTATCGGTATTTGGTCAATCATGGGTTACGACGCTTTGCGGACGGTTTTGACGACAGCCAGATCGCGCTTGGAGAAAGCGATTCGCAACGCATCGCCCAGCGTGGATTTGGTAATGACGTCGCCGAGATTTACTCCCAGATGCACGATGGTCTGCGCAATCTGCGGACGAATGCCGCTGATGATGCATTCCGCACCCATCAGACGGGCCGCTGATACTGCTTTCAGCAAGTGTTGGGCTACCAGTGTGTCGACGGTGGGTACACCGGTGATATCGATGATGGCGACATCGGCCTCGTTGGTGACGATGGCTTCCAGCAAACCTTCCATGACTACCTGGGTGCGTTCGCTGTCGAGGGTGCCGATAAGCGGCACGGCCACAATACCTTCCCAGAGCTTGATCACAGGCGTTGAAAGGTCGAGCAATTCCTGTTGCTGACGCAGGATCACCTGCTCACGACCTTGTTGGTAGGCATCAACGGTAAGCAGGCCGAGTTTGTCGAGAACAAGAGAAACCAGACTTATTTCTTCGTTGAGCGCTTTTAAATCTGAATTCAGAGTACCGTGCAAGGCGTCGAACACCGGCTGCTTGAGAGAAAATACGAACGAGGCGGTCTCTGATGGTGTAAAGCCGGAAGTAGCACGGTTCTTGGACAGGTTGACGAGGCTGGCGCGTACATCGTCCCATTGCTGGCCGACGAGCTTGCCGTCGAAGCTGGATTGCGCGGCCTTGGTGAAGATGTTCAGGAAATTGCGGGATTGTTCAGTGGTTTCGATTTCAGTCAGCAGATCCCTGCGGGCAATATCTGAGAGTTGATTCTTCACCCAACCCTGCAGGATGGAAACTTCTTCTTTCTTGAGGATTGCCGCCGTAGTCGGGTTTGCCAATTGATTCTCCAAGGTACATAACGTCAGCCAAGGTAACAGGAATGGATAGGTGACTGGGCAGGTAAAACCCTTAGTCATAAAACAAAAGGTGCCTGCACAGCCGGTACGGCCTCACACTTGGACGCAGAAGATGATAAGTGACTACTAAGTGACTACTAGTAGGTGCGCATCCAGTTGTCTGGTTGCCGCAGTAAACGAGAACTGGTGCTGATGAAGCAGTCGAACGTTTGTCTGATCGCGCTCCCTGCCTTGTTGGCACTGGCTTGCTCGCATGGCGTTGCGCAGACACTGGAGCTGGCGTCGTACCAGCAACTCATTACCGAACTTGAAGCGGGGCAGTCCAGCGCTGGCCTGGACCTGCAACTGAGCGAGGCTTACTACGGTCTCGGCATTTCTCTGCAAACACTGGAACGTCACGAGGAAGCGGTAGCGGCCTTCGACAAGGCGCTGCAGGCAGTGAAGGAGGAAAAGGGCCTGTACGATCTGGCACAACTGCCGATGCTGCAGGCGCAACTCGATTCACAGCAGGCGCTGCAAGCGTGGGAAGCAGTGGATGCTGGCCGCCACCTTGCGCATCTGATCACGGTGAAAAAACCCGCGGCGAGCATTGAGCAGCGCTATCAGACTTTGCGCGAACTCGGATTATGGAAGCTGAAGTCAGCCGACGAAGAGCTGCTGCCGAACTCTCTCGCCGACGCAAAGGAAGCAGCGCAACTCTACCGGCACGAATTGGAGCGACCCACTGATCGCGCTGAGTACCAGCGCAGCCCGCTGTCGATGGCGAACCTTTATCTTGATCTGGCGGCCATAGAGTTCCTGCTTGCCAGCAAAAAACTCGCACTGCCGTTAAGCGCCTACGTCACCGGCGGACAGCGCACTATCACGCAGATGTATTGCGAGACGATCGCGACGCCGGATGGCAGGGGAAGACAGGTCTGCAGGAACATACAGATGCCGAACCTGGATTACTTCATGTCGCTGACCGACAGAAAGTACGAACAGATCTGGGATCATCTGGATGCGATGGAAGAGGCAGTACTCGAAGCTTACAAAGTGTTGCTGCCTGCGGTTGAAACAGAGCGTCGTGATGAAGCGCTGCAGCTGCTCAGTGAAGTGCACCGCATGACGAGTGCTTCCAATGATTTTGTCGCGGCGAATGCCAGAAGAGGTGCGACGCGAATAGCGGCAACGGGTTCGCGAATAGACAAATAAATAAAAACGGCGAGCTTTTGGCCCGCCGTTTTTCCAATCAGCTACTATCGATCAAGCCTGCTTTTTTAGAAGCTGGATTTGATACCGATAAAGTAGCTACGACCCAGAATGTCGTAATAACCCTTGGTGCCGCTGAACTGACCGGCGTTCGCTGCCAGTGAAGAACGTGGCAAGGTTGCAACACCTGGGTTCGCGCAAGCAGGCACGCCTGCACTGCAACGGTTGGCGCGTTCTGCCGCGGTTACGCCCGTGGTGCCACCGATCATGGGTGGTTGCTCATCCAGCAGGTTTTCGATACCGGCGCGGATCAACAACTTGTCGGTCCACTGGTAGCTCATCGCCAGGCTGAACATGCTGTACGCATCCGTCGCGATTTCCTCAGTCGGCGTGTAGGTCAGCAAGGTGCCAGGAGCACCGGCAGCCACACTCAGGTTGTTGGAAATGACAGCGTTCTCGTAAGCCTTGCCGGCGGTAAAGACTTCCGGCAGATAGCGCCACGTCAGGTTCATCGTGAGCTTGTCCAGCGTGTACGTGAAGTTGGTGTTGATGCGGTAGTCATAGGCGCCGGGGTTGGTGCCAGCCAGGTTCGGTCCCAGCGAGCCTTTCCACTCCACGGGCACGTCGATCGAAATCGGCGATGCCTTGGTGCGGTAGTAGTCGAGGAACGTTGCCTGGGTGGAGATGCCGAAGCCGCCAGGAATCGGCAGGCCGATTTCTTCCAGTTGGGCATTCCAGCTCAGCGCGAGGTCGATACCGGAGGTTTCGATGGTTGCCTGGTTGTCGAACGCCACCTGCTTGGCGATGGCGCCGCCGCGCGTTGGTTCACGTACTACCTTGTCGCAGGATTCCTTGCCTTCGCCATTGATGTAGGCCTGTGCTTCCGCAATGGTCCCTACGGTCTTCTGGCCATAGCACAGCCAGCCTGCGTAGTCGGCAGAGTACGGCTGGATGGCATCTTCGATATCCACTTTCCACCAGTCTACCGAGCCCGTGATACCTGACAGCCAGGGGCTGTCAAACGTGCCGGCGCCGGTGAATACGAAACCGAGCGACCAGGTGTCCGCCGTTTCGGAAGTCAGATCACGGTTACCGACTTGCTGCAGCCAGGCGTTGGCAAAGCCAGCGGCGGCAAAGGTGGTGGCGCCCTGATCAATGCTGGGGTTGCCACCGGTAAGCACTTCAGGACCGTAGAAGCTGCCCACACCGGTTGCGCCCATTTGTGCCTGACAGATCAGGTAGGTGCTTCTGGCACCCGCTGCGGTCTGGCCAGCGGCCAAACGGGTTGCGCCTTCGCCGGTATCCACTGGATCGGGTGCGGCACCACCCGCGCCATAGGTTGCGTTCGAACGCAGGCTGCAGGCATCGGAGAAGAGGCCGCCGGAACCGGTGTAGATTTCCTGCAGTTGCAGGAACAATTCACCAAGGTTCGGTGCGCGGTTGGCGCGGTTGAAGCCGCCACGGACGCGCAGGGAGTCGGTGACTTCCCAGTTGGCGAGTGCCTTCCAGGTTTCGGTGCTGTCGGTGTGTTCGTATTGCGATGTGCGGAAGCCCAGTTCCAGTTCAAGCGTGTTCATGAAGGGCAGGCCTTCGATTACCGGCACCAGCAATTCGGCATACACATCCGACACGTCCTGCGACACGTCGAGGTAGGACGAGGGGTAGATACCAATCACCTGATCGAGGAAGGAAATGCTCGACTGCAGGATGTCCGGGGTGAACTCGGTGGCGTTGTCGCGCCACGAATAACCAAGGGAGCCGCGCAACTCGCCGGCCGGCAGGTTGAACAAACCGCCCTGGATGTTCAGTTCGGCTACATCCTGCTCGTTGGCCGAGTTGCTTTGCAGGGTTGCATACACCGCATCCAGACAGTCTTGCGACGCAGGCTTCTCGCCTTTGAAGAAGGTGTCATAGAGACCGCTGGTACATTTGACCGGCACCGTGCCGAAGTTGACGTTGCTGGCGCCCAGTGCGGCCGAGTTCGCCTGTTGGGTCGAATTACGGCCCCAGTCCGCCTGGCTTACCAGTGCGCGCCAGCGCTGCAGCGACAGGTTGCCTTTCGCCAGGTTGCGGGACTGCTGCTCGCCATGCGAGATGTAGAACTCACCGGTCCAATCCTTGATGGGGAGATCGAAGTTCAAGCCGGCTTCGATCTGCCAGTAGGTGTTGGTGTTGTCAGTGGTGCGGCGGCTCAGTGACTTGTCGGGGAACAGTTCTACCATCCATGAGGCAGCCGGATCGGGACGGCTCAGCAACATGATGGCGACTTCTGGTGGTACCGGGTGCTGTGCAATGGAAGCGCCGACCGCGTTCTTCGATCCGGACGGAATGAAGCTCGGGTTGGCGAAGGCGCCTGGGTTGGCTTTGTAGGCCGCGATGTTGGCGGGGTCCTTCCAGTTGATGGAAGGATTCACCGGGCTATCAACAGTCGGGTTGAACGTCGCACGGGCTTCCCAGCCGGAGATCGGCACTGTCGGGTACAGACGGGTGTGAGTCGTGCTTTGACCGAAGTTCACGCGCGTATAGAAATTGAGATCTTCGGTGATGTCGTAGTTGGCCGACGTGAAGAACGAATAGCGTTCCTGCGGCGCGCTGGCCAGTGCTTCCTGGTCGTTGAACTTCAACGTCTGGATTTTGTTGGTGCCGGCGGTGACACCGTTGGAGCCGTCGAACGCATTGAGCAGTGCGATCTTCTGGCCATCGATCAAACCAAGCGACTGCCAGCGAGCAGTGTTGTTGCCCTGGATGGCGAGCACTTCGCCGCTGGGGCCGAAGCGGTATTGATGTGTGGTGGCAGCGGTGCCATGAAAGCCGGTGCCGGCTGGGGTGCCGAGCAAGGCGCGCATCGTTGCATCGTTCGGGCTGTTGGGTGCGCCGGTAGGCACGAAGCCAACGCGATCCGCCGCGCTGTTGAAGCCAGCCGAGCCGTAGAAGAACAGATCGTCGGTGAGCTGGTTAGGATCGCGCCACTGGTCAGTGTAGAAATCACGATTGCGTTCATAGGCTTCTTCGCGACTGTAATGCTCAACGGCGACTGTGATGTTGCCATCGCCGTCCGCGAAATCGGTACCCATTACGGCGGAAACACGGTTTTCCTCGCCATCGCCGGCAGCGGTGACACCGCGCTGGGCGTCGAATTCCAGACCCTGGAAATTCTTGCGCAAAATGAAGTTGGTGACACCGCCGATGGCATCGGCACCGTACACGGCCGAGGCGCCGCCGGAGATGATTTCAACGCGCTCGATCATTGCGGAAGGAATGGCGTTGACGTCGGCCACCATCACTGCGTTGGCTGGCACTGGTCGCTTGCCATCCAGCAACACGAGGTTACGGTTGGGACCGAAGCCGCGCAGCGAAATGGTGGCGATACCCACGGCGTTTACTGCGGTGGGCTGAATGTCATCTTCCATCGTGGTCGGCGAAGCGGCCGGGTTGAAGGAGGGCAACTGGTTCAGGTACGACTCGACGTTCAGACCGTTACGCGTTTCAAGGGCGGCCGCGTCGACCGTAACGATGGGGCTGTTGGCCTGGTAGTCGCGGCGCACGATACGGGAACCGGTGACCAGTACTTCTTCCAGTTCGTCGTCCTGCGCGTAGGCGGCTGGTGCGATGGCTCCCAGTGCCATGACACCCACTGCTGCCGAGATTGAGAGGGAGAGTAGAGAGACTCTACGTAAAGCGGGGTTGTTGAACATTTTTAACTCCGTGTTTCGTTTTGATTGTTGGTGATGCCTGTTTTTTTTGTTCAATGACGCGGACCGGAAAAAGCCAATCCAGAATAAAGAATACAGAACCATAATTCTGGTCCGCTTTTGGAGGCTAGAGGACTTGTCTGGTGGAGTCAATTCAACGGAGGGAGAGGGCGTGGGGCACGGCCACGTTGTGAAGCCCTCAGGGCGTTTGTCTGGAGGATGGTTTCAGTCTGAATCCCGGCGCGGCCCGCTTCTGTGTATAAAATGGCCCCGCCGCATAGGGGTCTGAAATCGAAAGACTAATCGTCGGCGCTTTCCTCGGTTGCCGGTGCATGGATATGAAGATGATCAAATTGGTTGGATCGCTGGGATTGGCCATAGGCGTACTGCTGCAGCCAGTCCAGGCGCAGGACGGCAATACTGTCTATGCCACGCGCTGTGCGGCCTGTCATGAGGTGCCGGTCGCTGGCGCCGCCCATCCACCGCCGCCACGTACCGAACTGGCGAAGATGTCGCCCAACACGATCTTCAATGCGCTGTCGCAAGGGGTCATGCGCATGCAGGCTTCGGGGTTGAGCGACGCGGAAATGCGCGCGGTATCGGGGTTTCTGACGGGTCAGCCTGTCACTGAAGTTGAGCTGAAGATTACGGCCAATCTGTGTCCTGCGAATCCGCCAATGCGCGATCCCGCGCTGAGCCCGGCCTGGAATGGCTGGGGACCGGATCATCACAATAACCGTTTTGCTGCCGATGCCGGCGTGAATGCAGGCAATGTTTCCCGCCTGCGCCTCAAGTGGGTCTATGGCCTGCCGGGCGAAGACCAGCCGCGTGCGCAACCCGCGATAGCGGATGGCCGCCTGTTCGTCGGCAACAAGGCTGGTGCCCTTTATTCCATTGATGCAAAAACCGGCTGCACGTATTGGAGCTACCTGCCGCGCAACGGCATACGCAGCGCAATTTCGGTGGGCCCGGTTGTGTTTGCCGATGGCAGCGATGGCTTTGCTGTCTATTTTGTCGATCTGCGCGCCAACGTTTACGCCGTGAATGCCCAGACGGGCGAAGAGCTGTGGGTCAGCCGCGTGGAAACCCATCCCGGCGTAAGAGGTACCGGGTCGGTCACCTTATTTGATGGACATCTCTATGTGCCGGCGGCGGGGGTCGTGGAGGAAACGTCTTCTTCAGGCTCCAACTACGGCTGTTGCACATTCAGGGGCAGCATCACCAAGGTCAATGCCAACACGGGTGAAGTTGTCTGGAAAACCTACACGATGGATGAACCGCAGCCGCGTGGCCTCAGCGCAGAAGGGGTGCAGCTTTACGGACCCTCTGGCGCCGGCATCTGGAGTGCCCCGACCATCGATCCCGCGCGTGGGTTGCTTTACACCGCCACCGGCAATGCCTATGGCGATCCTGCACCGGAAACATCCGATGCGGTGCTGGCGATGGACCTCGCCACCGGCGCGATTGTCTGGGTCAACCAGATAACCCCTGGAGATGCCTTCATCGGTGGCTGTGACAATGTCGAGAGCCCTAATTGTCCCGAAGAGCTGGGTCCCGATTTCGACTTTTCCGCGTCGCCGATTCTTACCACGACTGCCAGCGGCAAGGAGCTGCTCGTAATCCCGCAGAAATCCGGCATGGCCTACGCGATGGATCCCGCCAACGAGGGCAAGCTGGTGTGGGAATACCGCGTCAACGAGGGGAGTCGTTCCGGTGGTTTCTGGGGCATGTCGGTGGCGGATGGCAAGGCGTATGTCGCGGCCGGCGGCTACACCAATCCTGCTTCCGGTGGCATTCACGGCATTGATCTGGAGACTGGCAAGAGTGTGTGGGTGACGGGTCCACAGGACTTGCTGTGTCAGCCCGGTCCCGGTTGTCGCGGCACGCAGTCGGCCGCCGTCACTGCAGTGCCCGGCGCTGTGTTCTCCGGCGCCGCCGATGGCGGCATGCGTGCCTACAATGCAGTGGATGGCAAAGTGTTGTGGGTCTTCGACAGCAATCCCGAGTTCGAAACCATCAATGGCGTGCGGGCCGCCGGTGGGTCATTTGATGGCTCGGGTCCGGTGATCGTCGACGGCATGGTGTACCTGCTGTCCGGCAATTGCTGCATCGTCGGCAGGCCGGGCAATGCGCTGTTTGCCTTTGAGATTGCGCCGGAATAATTCGTCACCGGCGCAATTCAGCAGGAACGATCAGAAGTCGCTGCGACGCTCATCGCGCAGGTTGCGGATCACATTGTTCACCGCAATGTTAAGTTCAATGTGATTGAACACCTTGGCGTTGTGCGTGATTTCGTAGCGGCCGTTCATGATGATGCTGGGCAGTTTGTCGATGCCGTAATCCGCAGTGCGCAATTTCGCCTGTTGGACGGCGGCGGTAACGGCTTCCGCATTCCACGCGGTATCAAAAGCTTCGGCGGTAACGCCATTGGCAACGAAGAAGGCCTGGATCTGTTCTTCGTTGCGCAAGGGGTTCTGTTGTTCTTGCACGGCCGCAAACGCTGCCTTGTTGATGCGGTCTTCGGCTTTCAGCTCGCGACCCGTGTAGTAGATGCGGGCATGCAGGGCCATCAGGTCGTTCCATACGGCTGGCATGCGCACAAACTGCAGGTCACCAGTGGTGC
Source organism: Pseudomonadota bacterium (assembly GCA_040387155.1). Lineage (GTDB taxonomy): Bacteria > Pseudomonadota > Gammaproteobacteria > Pseudomonadales > Pseudohongiellaceae > CAILUG01. The sequence continues at coordinate 9,238 of JAZKEH010000240.1, forward strand.
CGTCGCGCCAGTCGCTCAGCATCGGTTCCAGCGTTGAGCATTCCGCGCAGCCGTACCAGAAGACTTCGCGCACTTCGATCTTGTCAGCAGCGCCGTCGGTCGGCACGGCCTTGGCCAGGGCCGTGTAGTGCACGCCCTCAACGGATTCGCGCGGTTGGGCAGTGGCGGTCAGAGTGAAACAACCGAGTAACAGAAGCAGGTAGCGGGAAGTCAGGTGCATTGCCGGGTCCGAAATGGGATGACGATGGAACTGCCGGGGTTCCGGCAGGGCGCCCAATGTACCAGATTCCAAAATCACGAAACCAGTCGGTTCGGAAGCCATGAAAAACGCAACATTGCTTGCATGGTTATTGGGTACATTGTGGGCGCGGGAAGTGGCCTGTGTTAGCCTGAACTCGCAGCAAAAGGCAGTTTTGAAAGTTGTATCAAAAAGAGATGGTTCAACCATCCAACGGGGGCCCGATCCGCATCATAATCCGCGGCCTGAAATTCGAGAGGGGATTGATTGTGAACAAGTTGCCGACAAGCATTTTGCACCGGACTATCCATCAGGCCATGCATCAGGCCATACGCCAGACCCTGTTGGGTGGTGTATTTGCCGCCGCGTGCTGCATTTTACCAATGGCTGTGCATGCCATCGAAAATCCCGATCTCGCCACGCTTGCCGAACAAGGCCAGGTGGATCAGCTCAAGCAAGCGCTGGCCGCTGGCATCGATGTAAACAGTCGCCTCAAGGATGGCAGTACAGCGCTGCATCGCGCGGTACTGCAAGACCAGGCTGATGCCGTGGCGGCGTTGCTCGACGCCGGTGCCGATCCGATCCTGGCCAATCGCAATGGCGTTTCTCCATTGTTTCTGGCCGTGCAGAACGGCAATACCGACATTGTAGGCAGTCTGCTGAAAGCGGGTGCCGATCCCAACACGCTGCTGGAAAGCGGTGAGACCATCCTGATGACCGCCGCCTATACGGGCAAACCGGAAGTCGTTGCGTTGTTGCTGGCCAATGGCGCCCTGGTGGATGGGCGTGATCCCGAATTCAAACAGACGGCGCTGATGATTGCGGTGCGCGAAGGCCAGGGTCCGGTTGTCGACATGTTGATCCGCCACGGTGCCGAAGTGGATGCCAGCACTCGTCTCAATGAAGAGGTGCCAGTCTATCTGCCACCTTGCAAGGGCACGGGCTGTGGCTCGGAAGGCGTCGGCATCAACCGCAGCGGCGTGCCGCATCGCGGTGAGCGCCATGATGCCAAGGGTGGCATGACGTCGCTGCTGTATGCGGCGCGCGATGGCCAGGTTGAAGCAGCCCGCCTGTTGTTGGACAACGGTGCCGATATCGAACGCCGCGAAGCCAATCAGATCACCCCGCTGCTGATGGCATTGTTGAATGGCCAGCTTGAAATGGCCAACTTGTTGCTCGACTACGGCGCCGATGTAAACGTCGATGACTTCTACGGCCGCAGCCCGCTGTTCGCTGCGATTGATTACCGTAACCTCGACATGAACAGCGAGCGCGAGGATGACCCCAAGGACAACACGGTTGATCGCGAACCGATTGCGCCCATGATCCAGCGCCTGCTTGATGCCGGCGCCGATGTAAATGCGCGCACCAAGGAATGGCCGCCCGAGAAAAAATGGCTGTACGCCCTCAACGACGTGTCGTGGGTGGACATGACTGGCCAGACGCCCTTTATCCGCGCCTCAACCGCCGGCGATGTTGAAGTGATGAAAATGCTGTTGGAACACGGCGCTGACCCCCATATAACAACTTACGAAGGCACTACGGCCCTGATGGCTGCTGCCGGTGTGAACTGGACTGTTGCACAGACCTACACTGTTTCTGAAGAAGCAACGCTCGAAGCTGTGAAGATGAATGTTGAACTGGGCGCCAAGGTGAATGCCACCAATTCAATGGGACTCACACCGCTGCTCGGTGC
>JAZKEH010000240.1:11181-11580 GCA_040387155.1 Pseudomonadota bacterium
GCTTCGCAAGGTGCGCAACTGGATGCGAAGGATGCCGTGGGTCGTGATGCTGTGCGCTGGGCCGAAGGTGTGTTTCTCGCAGCGGTTGGTGCTGAACTGAAACCCGATACTGTTGCGGTGTTGAAAGAGTTGATGGATGAGAAGGGTATCAAGCATGACTAATAAGTTTTCTCTCACTCTGCAACCCACGCTGCGCAAACTCGCGCTGGCGACGGCACTGTGCGTGCCGGCATTCGCCCAGGCCCAGCCTGCCATCGACAAGAATCATGTAGCGATGCTCGACAAGTATTGCAGCGAGTGTCACAACCAGGATGACTTCGCCGGTGGCATCGCGTTTGATCTGCTGGAAACCGATAACGTCTTGAACGATGCCGAAACCTGGGAAAAGGTGCTGGTGAA
>JAZKEH010000241.1:0-5712 GCA_040387155.1 Pseudomonadota bacterium
TTGATGCCGTAGTGAAGAGCAAGACGCTCATTGAGGTACGAGTACTCTGCGGTCAACAATTCAGTCACCGGCTTGTTGTTCAGGAACACATCGCCGGTCAGCAGACTCAGCTCTTCGCGGAACAAGCCGCGCACACCGCGGTCGATGTCACGAAACAGATCGGGATCGGGATTGATGTCTTCGAGAGCAGCCAGATTCAGCCACTGGGTGGCAAAGTTGTCCGCCAGCGACTCGGCGCGCGTATCGCGCAGCATGCGGTCGACCTGTTTGCGCAGGACAGCATCCTTGTGCAGTTCACCGGCCTCAGCCAATCGAAGTAACTCTTCATCCGGAATACTGCTCCAGATGAAGAAGGACAAGCGCGAGGCCAGTTCGAGATCACTCAAATCATGCACAGATCCTGGTGCAGCATCTTCCGGCAGCGATTCAATGCGATAGAGGAATTTCGGACTGGCCAGCACGGCCGTCAGCGCACGACGTACGCCCAGCTCAAACCCTTCATTGGCCTTGGCCGTGGTATATACCGTCATCAACTTGGCCAGATCAGCATCGGCAACCGGACCGCGCCAGGCGAGATGGGCAATGCGCGCGACAATTTCTTTGGCGCAAGCATCTTCTTCACCAGAAGCAGTGGGATAGCAGCTGAATACTTTCTCACGCGCTGGCGTCTGGCTGAGTCCGGCAGGATTGAACGGCCCCTGCACTTCAATCGAGTTCAGCGCAACGACGTTGGCAGCACGCCCCTGCGTCATCGGCACCAGCGTGCCTTCGAATTCAGCATAGGAACGATGCACAAAGGTCACCGCCAGTTTGTGCGGACCCGCAGTGGCAGCAAACTTGATGTTCTTCAGACGCGCGTTGATTTCATCGACGGCCGGATCACCCAACTGGTCAATGGCCTTCAGCTGTTCACCGCCGCCGATATCCATTTCAAAGAAGCGGACACCGTCCAGCGTTGCAATCAGGTGATGCGTGTACTCTTCATTGGTGACCCACAATGCAGCGGCGAGATTGCCGATATTCAATACGTATTCGCCATCAGCAGGAAAATAATGCTCTACCTGCAAACCACCGCGGGTGCCCAGCGGCAAGCCTGCGATATGCGCGTACTGGTTGCCGGTGGCATTGTAGGTAGCCCCACCGGCGCGCGGTGCTGGTGTGCCAATGGCCTGTGATACCACAACGCGGGCGGCAGTCAGCGACTGGTCAAGGAAGGCCGGCGATGCACGCAGTGCTTCGGCAACGTTATCGAACCCTTCTACTGACGCATCGGCCGGCAACAAGGATGCCGCATCGACTTCAACACCAAACATGTCGCGCACAGCATTGGCGTATTCCTTGCGATTCAAACGATGCAGGCCAACACTGCCGGCGTGCTCTTCGGTTGTGGCCGCATGGTCGAGGTAGTCTTCGACCCAGGCAATGAATTCATCGGTGGCCTTGATGTCAGGACGCGGCTGGCCGGCGGGCGGCATCATGCGGCCCTGCAATTTGCTGATGACCTTTTCCCATATATCGACGTTGTCGGCGATTTCATCCGGGTTGATCAGGTCGAACGCGAGGCTGCCCGCCCAGTCTTCTGCGTTGTGACAGTCCATACAGTTTTCCTGCAGGAAGCCGAACTTGTCATCCGCCTCGCGAAAACGGTCAAAGGAGTCCGCGACTTTCGCCGCATGTTCGGAAGCCGCTGCCATGGCCAGTTGTGGCAGCGCGATGGCGCCGGCCAGCAAGGTCACTACAGGAAGTACGTGGCGGGCTTTCATAATCAACCTCTTGCTCATTCGTTTACGACTCAACAAACAACCAGCAAAACCATCTCAACGACTACGGCATGGTTCCTACGTGACGACCTTCGCGCAGATGACCATAGAAACTGCGGAACCCCTCGTCCAGGAACACACTGGGATCACCCCACTCCGGCTTCAGGCCAACAGCAGGGTTGGCGATGACGACCTCGTCGGCACTGCGACTCTGGCGCAGCAAAGCGACCATTTCCTTCATCAGGTTTTTGTACATTGCCATCTGTTCATCGAACGCCGATTTGTCGAGCAAAGCCCCGGACAAAGGCACGATGGTGGTCTTGCCGGTAACGCGTGTGGCCAGTTCGTCATAGGCATCGGTCAGGCCGCCGATAAAGCCGTTGGTGCTTTCATCGACTGCACTCCAGGTGTCAGTGCGCACTGCGGGACCGGTGAACAGGATGTCCTGCTGTGGAAAGTACGCGTAGATGTCGCCGTCGGTATGCGCATGCAACAAGTAACCAAGTTCAATGCTGGCGCCACGGAACGGCAGACTCAGCGTGTCATAAAAAATTTTTGTAGGCAGTTGTTCCTTCGCCACCGGCGTGTGCAGGACTTCTTCGCCGCGACGACGGATCGTCGCGCCCAGCCACTGTTTGGTGTTCGCGTGCGAAATAATTTCGGTGCCAGTAGTAGCAACGGCGCCATTGAGTCCGGTGGATTCAGCATGCCAATGCGTGTTGATCAGCGTCTTGATGCGATCACTGCCCGTAAGCTGTTTGACGAAGGCAAGGTATTCGGCCGCGTATTGAGCCGGCACGCCTTCAATCAGGATGACGCCATCGGTATCGACCGCGGCCAGCGTGTTGCCGCTGGGTCCGGTAATCAAGTGGACATTGTCAGCCAACGGACGCGTGGTAAAGACCTCGGCTGCGACAGCACTCAGCTGCCAGAGGCAGGCAACAGCAGCAACGACGGGGGAAACAAGCAGACGCGCAACGCGGGACATGACAGCCTCTATTCAATATGCCGCCGCCGGACAAAGCCGGCATCGGCAACAACCAGGTGGAGGGCTACAAACGGGAAGTAACCTGGCAGCCCTTCCTCTTCAAAATGCCGGCCGAGGTTAACACTTTCAAGGGGTTACAAAAAGCCCGGCAAAGCCTGGGGCCGCACTTCCAGAATGCCTGCGCAATTGCGGCGAATACCCGTTCTGAAAAGGCGATCGCCAGCGTCTGGAGCAAGAAAAAGCCGGCGCAAGGCCGGCTCTTTTGGATCAGCTCGCACTCCCGCTGGGGATCAAACCTCAAAGGCCTCCATCAGGGCTGATAATGCATCGCTCTGGTTACCCAGCTCTTCGCTGTTGGCGGCGGCCTCTTCAACCAGCGCCGAGTTCTGCTGCGTCATTTCATCCATTTGCTGGACAGCCTCATTGACTGACGAAATGCCATCGGCTTGTTCGTTGGCCGCTCCCATGATTTCCGACACGACGTTCGACACGTTTTGCACTGCCAGCGAGATCTCTTCCAACACCTTGCCGGAGTTGTTCACCAGCACTGAGCCCTCATTCACCTTGCGAGTACTCTCGTCGATCAATTCCTTGATCTCCTTGGCAGCACCCGCGCTACGACCGGCCAGCTTGCGCACTACATCAGCAACAACGGCAAATCCGCGTCCCTGATCCCCGGCCCGTGCCGCCTCCACCGATGCGTACAACGCCAGCAGGTTGGTCTGGAAGGCAATCGACTCGATCACCTCAATGATGTTGCTGATCTTCTGGCTCGACCTGGTAATTTCATTCATGGCCGTCACTGCATTGCTGACGACGCCACTCCCCTGCTGCGCCGAATGCTTGGCAGCGATGGCAAGATCGTTGGCCAGTTTGGCATTCGATGCCGTCTGCTGCACGGTGGCTGTCATTTCTTCCATGGCGGCGGCAGTCTCCTCCAGGGTTGACGCCTGCGACTCGGTACGCGCACTCAACTCGGAATTGCCAGCCGCAATTTCCTGTGCACTGGTTTTGACGATCTCGGCGGTGTCCCGCACCTTCGTCAGCGATTCGCGCAACTGCACCAGTGCGCGGTTCACATATTCCTTCAGGTCCTGCAGCTCACCCTGGTAGGCACCGCGCATTTCCCGCGTCAGGTTGTTGTTGGACACCTCCTTCATGACACCGGTAATTTCCTGCAGCGGTCGCGTAATGCTGTCGAGCATTTCGTTGATGTCTTCGCGCAGCTTGCGGTTGTCGCCGCTGGAATCGCCCAGCTTGGCGCGCTCTGACAACTGGCCGGCCTTGGCTGCCGTGATCAGTCGCGCAATCTCCAGCACGGTTTCCTTCTGCTGCGTGATGTCGGTGCAGTACTCGACGACCTTCATCACTTCGCCGCGACTGTTGCGGATAGGCACATAGGTGGACTGAATCCACAGATGCGAGCCATCCTTGCCGATGTGGCGATATTCACCCGACTGCGCCTCGCCACGCGCCAGCGCTTCCCAGAACTGGGCATACTGCGGCGTCGTGCGAAATTCCGGCCGGATAAAGATGCGATGGTGTTCACCGCGAATCTCTTCCAGCGTATAGCCAAGCGCACGCAGGAAAATGGCGTTGGCATCCAGAATGGTGCCATCTGCCTTGAACTGGATAACGGCCTGGCTGGCATTGATGCCTTCGATCTGGCCCTGGTAGTCGGCGTTGACGAGCTTCTGCTGTGAGCAATCCACGCCGTACATCATGATTTTCTGTACCCGACCACTGTGGTCCAGGAACGGCGTATAGGATGCCTGCAGCCAGATCTCCTTGCCCTGTTTGCTGCTATGGCGGTATTCGCCAAACAGCGCTTCGCCCTTCGCAAGCCGCGCCCAGAACTTCTGGTAGTCGGCCGTGCGCTGGGTATCTTCATCGATCAGCAGGCGATGGTGCTTGCCCTTGATCTCGTCGAGCGTGAAACCCATCGTGTTGAGGAATATGTCATTGGCTTCAATGACAGTACCGTCTTTCTCGAACTGGGCGACCGCCTGATGCGAACGGATGGCCTTGATCTGGCCTTCGAAGTCGTAGTTCAACAACAGCTGGAACGTAATGTCGACGGCGTACTTGACGATTTTGCTGACGCGGCCGCTGGCATCGCGGATCGGGGTGTAGCTGGCACGCAACCAGATGTCCTTGCCGGCTTTTGTGATGCACTGGTAGGCACCCTGCTGCACTTCGCCGTTGCGCAGCTTGTCCCAGAATTTTGCGTGCTGTTCCGACTGGGCGTGTTCTGGCGTGACGAACATCCGGTGATGCTTGTTGGCAATTTCAGGCAGGCTGTAACCCATCAGCTTCAGGAACAGGTCGTTGGCGGTGGAAACCACACCGTCCGGTGTGAACTGGACTACTGCCTGGGTCGAATAGATGGCGTCGAGCTGACTGCGCAGTTCGGCATACTCATTTTCCCTGATGGATATTTTTTTCGTCCCTGCAAAGCCTAGCGCCTGGGCTGCAAGTGTTACCGGGTTCTGATAGATGGTCATGGCCAATCCCCCTTGTTTATTCTTAACAAGGTATTACGACGAAAATTTGTTAGGCTTAACCGCGTTATTGTCGTTATTTCTTCGGAAGGGAAGCACAGAACAAGCAAAGCTGCCGTTTGCCAACACAAATGTTGCAGCAGTGTTGCCAACTCACCGGAGCCGTTACACCGATGCACCACTACAAGATGCACCTTCAAAAACTACAATTCATGCAGCGCTTGCAGCCGCTGCCTGTCGCTGTTGCCACTGCTGCTTTTGCCGCGATGTCGTCCGGTGTGCAGGCACAGCCTGCTGACCTGACTGGCATGAGCCTGGAGTCGTTGCTGGAAACGCGTGTCTCCAGCGCATCCAAGTACGAGCAGGCTGGCACCGATGTGCCGGCCACAGTCCGCGTCATCACCCGCAGTGAAATCCAGGCGTTTGGCTGGCGCTCGCTCGGCGAGGTGCTCAGCAGCCTGCC
>JAZKEH010000242.1:0-4561 GCA_040387155.1 Pseudomonadota bacterium
ACGACATTGAGGCACATTACTTTGCGCCCGGCGGTTGGTTTGGGGTGGTGGAGGTGGAAGGCACTATCGTCGCATCAGCAGGTGTGTATCGCGAAAGTGACCACACCTGTGAATTGCGCAAAATGTATTGTCTCCCGGGTTATCGCGGCCAGGGACTCGGCAAACAACTGCTGGAGCATGCGCTGGCACAAGCGAAAGCGCTGGGGTTTACCCGCGTAGTGCTTGAAACCGCGTCGCCGTTGAAAGAAGCAATCGCGCTGTACAAGCGCTACGGCTTCACGTTGTTCGAGCCGGCACATATGGCAGCGCGTTGCGACCAGGCTTACGAGCTCTATTTATAGCACTTCACATCGCTCATTCTGTGGCCATCAACTCCCCCAGCAGATAGCGCTTGCCGTTCACCACCGTCATCACTACCTGATCAAGCGCACTGATATCGGCCAGCGGATCCCCATCGACAACAACGAAGTCGGCCAGTTTGCCAACTTCAATTGAACCCAGATCGCGTTCCGCACCAGCGATGCGGGCTGAATCAATCGTGGCTGCTTTGAGAATCTGCCACGGCTGCAAACCTTCGCGCTGATAGAGTCTGAACTCGGCGTGCAGGCCAGTACCAAACGGTGTGAACGGCGAGTCAGTGCCGGTGCCTACCAACGCGCCGCGCTCAACCAGCGTGCTCAACAAGTTGCCATAGGCATTGACGAAGCCTTCGCTGCCGGGACCGAAAAACCCCATGAAGCCCTGGTAGTTCTTTTTCGCGTCGGCACCGTAGAAGTTGTTGAACTGCGGTGTGCTGTACAGATCGTCCTGTTCACTGAAAGTCAGCACCACGCCAGGCACCACCATCGTGGGCACGATGCCCATACCGGTTTCCGTCAACACTGACACGACGTCCTGATAGCTACGGCCGAGTTCGCTGATCTTGGTGGCATAGCCGCGGCGACTGGTGCCAGTAAAGTGTTCGATGTTGTCGACACCCAGAAAGGCGGCCGGCATCAATTCGTGCGAGGTCACCGGCACGCCCATCGCATGCGCGAATTCAACTACGCGCTGCTGCTGACGATCGGGCAAGCGCACATAGGTCTTGAAGAAATCCACCTGCAACCGGCGTGAGCGTTCCAGTGAGAGTTCAAGATGACGGTCCGAGCTGATGCCTTCAACAACGGCATAGAACACGCGATTGCCGTCGATGTTGTGGCCAGTCATGAAGGTGCGTGGGCCGACGCGACGCCCGCTGGTCCAGGCTTCCTTGCGCTCATTCGCCAGATACGGATTGGAGCCGGGATCGCGCACGGAGGTGATGCCGTAACTGAGCCACAGGCGACCTTGTTCCTCACTGAGGTTGTGATCGCCGATGTGAGCATGGGATTCGAACAGGCCGGGCACGACCACCTTGTCCGAATAGTCGACGATCACGGCATCGGCGGGAATGTCGAACTTGCCGACTGCTGCGATACGGTTGTTGCGGATCAGGATGTCGGTGTTGGTGAGGTACTGATCGCTGGTGCCATCGAACACACGACCCGCCCGTAATACCCAGGTCTCACTTTGTGATTGCGGTTGCCACGTCAGCGGCGGGGTGATGTCTTCGATGGTACCGCTCGCGAGTTGCAGGCGCTGCAAGCGATCACCAGCCTGGAACACCACATACTCGCCACTGGCAGAGAAACTCGGTGAGTCGGCGAGATCGTCGACCAGGACGCGTGGTTCGCCGACACCGTGCAGTTGTGCATCGAGTTGCCACACATTGAGTACGCCGTCCTGGCTGTAGGCAACTTGCGCGCTGTCGCTCGCCAGTGACGCATGCGTAATGCTGCGATGTGGTGTTGGCACCAGATTCACTGCGGTGTTGGTGTTTACATCGACACAGACCAAGACGAACAAGCCCTCCCGGTAGCGTCGCGAAAATGCCTGCAGTCGCGTCGTCAACACGTGGTTGCCGTCCGCGCTCCAGTTGAGTGGTTGCGGTGGCATTGGCTCCAGCAATTTTCGCGTTGCGCCAGTTTGCAGATCTGTCACCGTCAATTGCCCGGTCACGTGCAGGAGCGGATTGGCTGGCACATCGGTGAAGTAGGCCAGCTTGCTGCCATCGGGTGACAAACGCGGATAACTGAGTTCTTTCGCTTGCAGCGTCAGCGGCTCGGCAGTGTTTTGCATCAGCTCGCGTCGCCATACCTGATAGCGACCGCCGACATCCGATACATAGACCAGCGACTTGCCATCGCCAGACCACGCGGGCATTTGGTCAGCCGCAGCATCATCAGTAAGTTGTTTGAGTTCTTGCGTGCCTGGTGTCCACAACCATAGGTCGCCGAGTGCGCCGAACGCTATTTGTTGTCCATCGGGTGACAGCGCCGGCAATGAAATGCCCAGTGCCTGGCGAGGTGTGGTGTTGTCGAAGTCCCGCGATTTCTTTTCGTACTCACGGGCGGGATAGGACAGCGTTACGGAGAAGGGGCGTGCAGTGGATCCTTGTCCTTCGCGCCAGATACGTATTTCGCCGTCAGCGGTGTACACCGCTGTGCTTGCATCGAGCCAACTCGCGCGGAAACCAAATACGTCAGCATCGGGTTCGGACAATACACGCGTTTCAGTAACGCCGACCTGCCACAGCCGCAACGTTGTATGTGCATTGCCGGCGGCATCGCGATCAAGTGTGCGGAAGCTGAGACCCTGATTGGTTGGTATCCACTGCAGACCGGATACGGGCGCGGCACTGGTGAACAACAACTCAGTGCTGAGATCAGCCACATTGAGCGCCGTTACTTGCGAGGTCGCGCTAACGGCACGCACGTAGGCCACGTGCGTGCCGTCACTGGACCACGTTGGAGCGAACTCCTCTTCCGGCGCAGTAGTGAGTGCGCGGACTTCACCAGTAGCCAGCACTAGTTCCCACAGATCGTAGTTGCCAGCGCGATCCGAGGAAAACACCACACGCGAACCATCGGGCGAATATTGTGGCTCGCGATCATCAAAGGCGTCGCTGGTCAGTTGTTGCGGCGTGCTGCCGCCAGCAAGGGCGAGTTGCCACAGATCCCAGGTGCCATTGCGGTAGCCCTGATAGACAACATGGCTGCCATCGGGTGAATAAGCCGGTTCCCATGCGTCGTCATGCAGCAACAGTGGTTGGGCTTGTTCTGTATTGGCGGGCAGCAACAACAAGCTGCCTTGCAACGCCACTATCAGGTCACCATTGGTAGGCGAAGCTGTTATGGCGAGGTTAGTGCCCTGGGTCAGTGTCAGCGAGCGTTGGGCAACGGGGGCAGGGGATTCAGCAACCGAGGGAGGATCTTCCGCAGTGCAGCCAGCAAGTGAAAGCAACAACGAACAACAGAGAACAATACGGAATGGTGTAGGCGCGGGCAAAGCGGGCATTGCGGCTCCAGATGAGGGCACGGTTGTGCACGTAACTGCCTTGTTGGCAGCGTTGCCCTCATCGAAGCACTTACCATGCCATTGCTGGCACGGCGTCGCTTACTTCACGTCATCAAGACCCTGGGTGATCTCGATGGAGGTGCCGACCGGATCAGTAATAAATCCAATCGTCAGGTTGATGTCGTCGCGACGTTCCGGACCGCGATCGAACTTGATGCCCATGCCATCCATCTTCGTTTTGAATGCCGCCATGTCGGCCACTTCAAAGCCGATGTGATCAATGGCGTTGCCGGCGGAGCCTTTCGGCGCTTCGCCACGTGCTGGCAGGAAATCAACACGTGCACCTGGGATTACTGCGGAGGGCAGGCCACGACGTTCGCCGACTTCCGCGCCGAACACCTTCACATACCAGTCGCGCAGCGTGCCACCGTCGAGCGCCGCAATGTGTGTGTGATGGAACATGATGGGCACCGTTTGTGCCTTGTCGACGTTGAATTCGATACGAACGCCATCGGGCAGGTCGGCCAGAATCTGGCCATTGGTCGCGTCATCAACAACGTAGTTGGTCACACCAATCGCCACCAGCTTCGCCTTGAACGTTGCATAGTCATTGATATTGAAGCCGATGTGATTGGCAGAAGTCAGACCGGAGCCGAGCGCCGGCGTGCCTTCACGCAGCAGGATGTACATGCCGGGAAAGCCAAGCAACTGCAGACGGCCGGATGTCTTTTCCACTGCGCCGAACGCTTTCCAGATTTCACGATGCTTCGCGATATCGGGCACCACAAGATGCGTATGGCCACCACTGATGCCTTCCGCGTTGGGCACAGCCAACTGGGCGTTGGCGGTGTTGTTGAAAAGTGCGATGGCGAGCGCGGTCAGGCTTACGGCGTAAGGCAGTTTCATGGCATTCCCCCTGTGTGTCGGGCACACCATGGTGTGCCCGTACGATTTTTCTAGGCCTTCATTTTCTGTTTCATCGCACGACGATGCGCGTGCAGAAGCGGCTCGGTGTAACCGTTCGGCTGATCAAGTCCCTTGAACACCAGATCACACGCGGCAATAAATGCAGTGCCGTCATAACCAGGCGCCATGTTCTTGTACAGCTTGTCGCCGGCATTCTGCTGGTCAACGACGATGGCCATGCGCTTCATCGTTTCCATCACTTGTGCTTCGGTGCAGATGC
>JAZKEH010000243.1:0-2816 GCA_040387155.1 Pseudomonadota bacterium
GACATTGATGAATCCGGTGGCGCCGACATCACTGCGCGCTAAGCCGTACGTTTACCAGTTCGCATAACAACAAATACGACAGAGAAACGCGCCATGCTGCACACGTTCTGGAAAACCACGCTGCGCAGCTTTGCCAGCTCGTGGCTGTACTCGGCCATCAACATCATTGGTCTCAGTGTAGGCCTCGCTGCCTGCATGTTGATCCTGTTGTATGTGCGTTATGAAACCAGTTACGAAAGCAGCTTTGCCAACGCCGATCGTATCTATCGCGTGTCGCGCGAGTTCAAACCCTTTGAAGGCGCCCGCGCCCGCATGCCGGCGCAGAACAATGCACCAGTGGCACCTGCCTTTCTGGCCGACTTTCCGGACGACATTGTGCAGACCGGTCGTATCACCGCCGGCGGTATCTTGCTGGAAACCGGTCAGGCTGGTGGCGAACAAAAAGCCTATGAAGAAGACGGTCTGCGGCTGGCCGACCAAGGCATCATCGACATGTTCGGCTTTGACTGGATACATGGCGATGCGGCGCAGGCACTGACCACGCCGGGTTCGCTGGTACTGACGGAAAGTCTGGCGCTGAAATATTTCGGCAGAACCGATGTGCTCGGACAAACAATGCGCGTGATCGGCAGGCTGGAGGCGCGCGTTACCGGCGTGATTCGTGATCTGCCGGAGAATACGCACTTGTCCTTCACCGCACTGGCATCCCTTGCCGGTATTGAAACCATCTTCCGTGCTGACTTCCTGCAGGCCTGGGATCGCAGCACAGACTTTCACACCTATATCCAGCTGCGCGAAGGTGCTGACATCGCTGACATCGAACAGCAGATGCCGGATTTCATCACGCGGCATCAGGATGCTGGCTGGGCAACGATGACGTCGATGAAGATCATGCCGATCAGTGACATTCACCTGCAGTCTGATCGCGATGAAGAATGGAAGCCGCATGGCAGCAGCGAGACGGTGGCCACCTTTGTTGCCATTGCGTTTGCTGTATTGCTGATTGCCTGCGTCAACTTCATGTCGATTGCAACGGCACGCTCTGCACGTCGTGCTCGCGAAGTCGGCATGCGCAAGACGCTGGGCGCCAGTCGTCTGCAATTGATCGTACAGTTTCTGGGCGAATCTGCCTTCACGGTATTGTTGGCCCTGTTGGGTGCAACGGTGCTGGCGGAATTGCTGTTGCCGGTTTTCGGCACGCTGGTGGGCAGCACACTGGATCTCTCCTGGTTCAGTGATGGCGCAGTCCTGACAACAGTCGCATTGCTGTTGGTCAGTGTCAGCGTCGTAGCTGGTGCCTATCCGGCCTTCTTTTTATCGGCCTTTCAGCCGTCAGCGGTATTGAAAGGGGATCTTACGCGCGGCAACGCCGGTCTGCGTTTCCGCAATGTTCTGGTGATAGGCCAGTTTGCAATTGCGATAGCGCTGGTAATTGCGACCGCTGTAATCCAGTTGCAGCGTGCTTATGTTGGCGCTTTCGATCTGGGATTCCAGAAAGACCAGATCGTGGTTGTACGCACGCCATCGTTGAGCGGCTTTGGTACCAACTGGCCAGCCATGAAGGAAGCACTGCTGGAGAACCCGGCCATCGAAAGCGTGACTGCTTCCCACTACCTGCCGTTCGGCTTCAACGATAACCAGATACCGGTACAACTGCGCGAGGCCAGCGTCGACACCCGTATCCAGTACATGATGGTGGATTTCGATTTCTTTGAAACCTATGGCATTGAGCTGTTGGCGGGCCGCGGCTTTACGGGCGATCAACCCAACGAAGCAATCAACTCGGAAAGCCCCTCGATTGCCTTTGTTGTCAACCGCTCGGCAGCGCGTGCGCTGGGCCTGGATGCAGACACAGCCGTTGGTCGCGAAGTGGTGTTGGCGGGTACCGAAACCCCTGGCACCGTCGTCGGCGTTACCGCGGATACCTACTTCGAAACCATCAGACTTGGCGAGCGGCCGATACTGTTCATGCTGTCAAACGCGGCGCTGCCACCGGTAATCAATACGCTACGCGATGCGTCGATACGCATAAACCCCAACGCCGTGGATGCTGCACTCGCGCATATTGATGCCACGTGGCAGGCCTTCAATCCCAACCAACCAATCAACCGCCATTTCCTCAGCGAGGACTTTGCTGCGCTGTATCAGCCCGATACACAACAAGGTCAGTTGCTGACAGCCTTCGCCGTTATCGCCATAACCATTGCCTGCTTCGGCCTGTTCGGCCTCGCCAGCTTCAACGCCGAACGCCGCACCAAGGAAATCGGTGTGCGCAAGGTGATGGGCGGCAGTGTGTGGAGCATCGTGCTGCTGCTGACCAACGACTTCAGCAAGCTGGTGTTGCTGGCCAATGTCATTGCGTGGCCGGTCGCGTACTACGCGATGAATCGCTGGTTGGAAAGTTTTGCCTATCGCATTGACCTGACGCCGCTGGTGTTCATTGGCAGTGGGCTGATTGCACTCTGTATCGCGTGGGTGACGGTGGGTGGTACTGCTGCAAAGGCGGCGAGTGCGAAGCCGGTGTTGGCGTTGCGTTATGAGTAAGGCATCCCATCAGTCCACCGTGTAACAATAACCTGCAAATTCAACAGGCTGAAAAATGAAAAAGCTGCTTGCTCCTTTGCGTAACTTGTATAGCCACAAACTTTACTCGCTGCTGAATATCTGTGGTCTCGGCATCAGCTTGTCGGTGTGTCTGGTGCTGGCGCTGTATGTGCAGCACGAACTCAGCTATGACCGGCATTTCACCGATGCAGGGCGGCTGTATCAGGTGGGCCAGCGGATGGAAGGCCTGCGCAATCCGGCGGCCGCTGTAT
>JAZKEH010000244.1:0-4210 GCA_040387155.1 Pseudomonadota bacterium
CCTTGCCGTTGACTACACCGGCTGGGGTTCAACTTTTGGCCAAAGCCGTAACTATTCGCTCGACGAATACTGCACCGACATCGTCGACACGCTGAAAACCACGTTTGATGATTACGGTATTGCGCACCCCACCATCGTTACCGAATCCGGTCGCGCGACGATTGCCTATTCCTCGATTCTCATTTTCAACGTTGTGGATACGACAACGTTTGAACCCGGCAAGCTGCCGGCGCCGAGCAAGGACGAACATCATCTGGTCAGCAGCATGCGTGACATCTACGCCAATCTGAACGAATCCCACGTTCAGGAGTGCTACAACGACGCGCACTACAATCGCAATGAAGCCCGCGAGTTGTTCCGTCGCGGCCAGCTCGACTTGCGCACGCGTTCGGTAGCCGAGAACCTGTTCCTGGATCTGTTGCAGAAGATTGCAGTCATCATCAAGGGCATGGACCGCGTTCCGTCCGATCTGGAAGGCCTCGATATTTCGCTTGCTGATATTTACTACGGCAATTTCAGTCTTTTTCAGTCACTGCCGGATTCCTGGGCCATCGACCAGTTGTTCCCGATTGCACCGATCCATCGTTTGAACGAAGAGCCAACCCGCAAGGCTGTCATCGCTGACATAACCTGTGACAGCGATGGCAAGATTGATGAGTTCGTCGGCGAAAGCGAAGTGGCGAAAGTGTTGTCGCTGCACGAGTTGCGCGAGAACGAAGAATATTATCTGGGTGTGTTCCTTGTCGGTGCCTACCAGGAAACTTTGGGTGACCTGCACAACCTGTTCGGCGACACCAACGTTGTCAGCGTGCGCATCAATCGCGAAGGTGGCTACGATTTCGTCAAGGAAATCCAGGGCGACAGCATTGCCGATGTGTTGAGCTATGTAGAGTACTACCCGAAAGAAATGCAGGAGCGTCATCGCAACACCGCCGAACGTGCAGTGCGCGAAGGTCGCATCACCGCACGCGAACGGCAGCAGCTGATCAAGCTCTTTACCGAGAGCCTGAACGGTTACACCTATTTCGAGAAAGAAGACTGATCTGGAATTGTAGGGGCACGCCATGGCGTGCCCATGCGACTAACGAGGAGTAGAGCATGGCAAAGGTATTGATCATCGGTGCAGGTGGTGTTGGTCAGGTGGTGGCGCACAAGTGCGCCCAGGTGCCGTCTGTATTCAGCGACATTACGCTGGCCAGTCGTACCGAATCCAAGTGCAAGAAAATCGCGCAGCAGATCCTGGAAAAGCAGGGCCGCACGATCAAGACCGCACAGGTTGATGCCGACAACGTCCCCGAGCTGGTCGCGCTGATCAAGAAGCTGCAGCCGGAGATGGTTATCAACGTTGCGTTGCCGTACCAGGATCTGACGATCATGGATGCCTGTCTCGAAACCGGCGTCAACTATCTCGACACCGCCAACTACGAACCGCTCGACACCGCCAAGTTCGAATACAAATGGCAGTGGGCCTATCAGGAGAAATTCCAGAAGGCAGGCCTGATGGCACTGCTGGGTTCCGGTTTTGATCCGGGTGCCACCAACGTGTTCACCGCCTGGATCAAGAAGCACTACTTCGATGAGATCCACACGCTCGACATCATCGACGTCAATGGCGGCAACCATGGCTATCCATTTGCAACCAACTTCAATCCCGAGATCAACATTCGTGAAGTGACAGCTGATTGCCGTCACTGGGAAAACGGCGAGTTCGTCACGACACCACCGATGTCAGTGAAGCAGTCGTTTACGACGACCGAAGGCGTCGGTACCTACAACCTCTACCGCCTTTACCACGAAGAGCTGGAATCGCTCGTCAAGAATTTCCCTACGCTGAAGAAAGCCCAGTTCTGGATGAGCTTCGGTGACAGCTATCTGAAGCACCTGGAAGTGCTCGGCAATGTTGGCATGACACGCATTGATCCGGTCGAGTTCCAGGGTCAGCAGATCGTGCCCATCCAGTTCCTGGCAGCGCTGCTGCCTGATCCTGCCTCACTGGGTCCGCGTACCAAGGGCAAAACCTGGATCGGCTGTCATGTCACCGGCATCAAGGACGGCAAGCCGCGCAAGGTCGTCGTCTATAACATCTGTGATCATCAGGCCTGTTATCAGGAAGTGCAGTCGCAGGCGATTTCGTACACCACGGGCGTACCGGCCATGATCGGCGCCAAGATGATGCTGGAAGGCAAATGGAAGGCCGCTGGTGTGTGGAATATAGAACAGATGGATCCGGATCCGTTTATGGCTGACATGAACGTGCACGGATTGCCGTGGAATGTTATCGAAGAGCCGGATTTCAAACTTGTCTGAGCACGCGTCCGCCAGCATCGCGGCTGATACTTTCAGCCGCTTCGATCCCAGCCGAGTTCCTTCGCCATGCTTCGTTGTTGATGAAGTAGCAGTGGAGCGCAACCTGAAAATCCTGCATCGCGTGCAGGAGGAATCGGGTGCCAAGGTATTGATCGCGCTGAAAGCCTTTTCCATGTTCAGCCTCGCGCCGTTGATCATGCGTTACCTCAGCGGCACCTGCTCCAGTGGTTTGCTCGAAGCCACGCTGGGCAAGCAGGAGTACGGCAAGGAAGTGCATGTGTACTCGGCTGCCTACACGCCGGCCGACATGCAGGAAATTCTGAAAATTGCCGACCACGTCGTCTTCAATACGCTGACACAGTGGCAACGCTTCCAACCTCTGATTCAGGCTGCCAAGGCACAGCGCCCACATCTGGATTTCGGCCTGCGTATCAATCCGCTGCATTCCGAAGGCAGGGTGCCGATGTACGACCCTTGCGCCCCCGGTTCACGCTTGGGCACACCGATTGATCAATTGAAAGGCCAGGACCTCACCGGCATCAGTGGTCTGCACTTCCACACCTTGTGCGAACAAGGCTTCGAACCGTTGTCACGCACGCTGGACGCGGTAGAGAAGCACGCCGGTGATCTGTTGCGACAGATGAAGTGGGTCAACTTTGGTGGCGGCCATCACATCAGCCATCCGGACTACGACGTGGACAGCCTCATCAACCGCGTGCGTGAGTTCAGTCGCCGCTATCAGGTGCAGGTTTATCTCGAGCCTGGCGAGGCGATAGCGATCCGCTCGGGCGTATTGGTCAGCGAAGTGCTCGACCTGCTGGAAAACCGCATGCCGATCGCCGTGCTCGACAGTTCGGCAACCTGCCATATGCCCGACACCCTTGAGATGCCGTATCGCGCCCATATTTTCGGCTCCGGCGAGGCTGATGAGCTGAAACACACCTATCGTCTCGGCGGTCTGAGTTGTCTGGCCGGCGATGTGATGGGTAATTACAGTTTTGCGCAGCCTTTGCAGGTTGGGCAGCGGTTGGTATTCGATGACATGGCCCATTACACCATGGTCAAAACCACCACTTTCAATGGAGTTCGGCTGCCAGCGTTGGCAATCTGGAATTCCGCAACGGATGACTTGCGTATCGTGCGTGAATTCGGTTATCAAGACTTCCGTAATCGTTTGTCCTGAATTGGGACTGAGTTGAGGATAGAGAGTTAATGTCCACCCCAAAATCAAAAGCACAGCCTTCTGCAGCCGCGTTCCTTGGTGCTGCGGTAAAGTCGGCAAAACCGGCTGATGCCTTTTTCCACATTCTGCCTGTGCCTTTTGTCGGCGAACGCTTCAAGCAATCCGCCATGGTATCGGCCCCCGACGCCATTCTGGCCGCGTCGCAGAATCTCGAAACCTGGGATGGTCGCAGCAATCCGTCCAAACACGGCATTCACACGCACGCGGCTGTCGACTGCAAAGGCACGACTGAAAAAGCCCTGCAGAAAATTGCCGGCGAAGTCAGCGCCATCGTCAAGCAGAACAAGTTTCCGATCGGCCTTGGTGGCGACGGCATGATTACCTATGCAATGGTGAAAGGTCTACTCGATGCCGGCGTCGAAAATTTCGGTGTGGTGCAGATCGATGCGCAGGCTGACCTGAAAGACTCTGATGACGGTAACTCCTGGAGCGAAGCCTGCGTCATGAAGCGCATCGTCGATGAAGACGTGCCGCTGTTCCAGTTGGGTGTGCGTTCACTGTCGAAGGAAGAAGCGGACGCGCGTCGCGTCAATGGCGTCAAGTTCTACGATGCCGACTTCCTGGTATCCCGCAACATCCAGAAAGTCGAATTACCCGGCGAATTCCCCGAAAAAATATTCATCAGCATTGATGCAGACGGTTTCGATCCGTCCGTGTTCC
>JAZKEH010000244.1:4220-7137 GCA_040387155.1 Pseudomonadota bacterium
GAGGTCGTCATTCTCCAAGGTCCCATGGGTGAGAGCTTGGGGTACGTAGCCTTTCCAAGGAGGAAGCTGACGCACGTCGCGTGAACGGCGTGAAGTTCTACGACGCTGACTTCCTGGTGTCGCGCAATATCACTAAAGTGGAATTACCGGGCGAGTTTCCGGAAAAGGTGTTCATCAGCATCGACGTCGACGGCTTTGATCCCTCGGTATTTCCTTCACCAGGCGCCATCCCGGGCGGATTGGGCTGGTGGCAGGTGCTGTCTATCATTGAAGCGATTTCGCAACAGGCCGACATCATCGGCATCGACTTCACCGAGTTCAATCCGACTGCCGGTCATCCCGAGCATGACAACACCGCAGCACTGTTGCTTTACAGACTGATGGGTATCGTGGAGCGCTCCCGTTTGTGAGTCTACGCTCCCGCCTCGCTTTGCTGGTGCTCGGCCTGTTCATGGTCGCGCTACTGGCAGCGGCGGTGAAGTCACTGAATGATGCTCGCAACGATGTACTGGCAGAGATAGCGTACGATCAGGCGCTCGCGACACGAGTGCTGACTCTCACACTGGGCGATGTCGCCAACAACCCTTCGCTGGCTGCAACGCCAGGCTTCCTTGGCCAGCTGATGGAGCTGGCCTCGGCCCTCAATTTCGACGTGCAGGTTATTCCTGCCCCCAACGGCAATGCCTATCCCCAGTTCGGCCGCGAAAACGTTTCCCCCCTGGAAGCGCCCGCGTGGTTTGTCAGCCTGCTTGCCATCGATGAAGCTGCGATGTCGCAGGAAATCGGCAATATCAACGGTGACAGGGTCTTCATCCGTACCGACCCTTTTCGCGAAATCAACGAAGTATGGCGAAGCACCAGCAGTGGTTTCAGTACCCGCATGGGGGCCTTGTTGCTGTTCAACATGATCATTTATCTGATGTTGGGGTGGTGGTTGCGACCAGTTGAGCAGATAGTGGTCGGATTGAGTGAGGTCGAGAAAGGCGACTTCAGTCGCCGGATACCAATGACGGGCCTGCCAGAGTTTGACCAGATCAGCGACAAGATCAACCAGCTGACTGCCGGGCTCGGCGCCAGCAAGATGGAGAATGAGCGGCTGCAATCCGAATCCATTGGTAACCAGGAGCAGGAACGGCTGCGGTTGGCGCAGGAACTGCATGACAGACTGGGGCAATCCATCAGTGCCATTAAAGCCATGGCCGCCTCAATCGAAATCCGCAGTCAACACAATATGCCCGAGATCGCCGCCAGCGCCCGCCAGATTGAGGATGTTTCCGAAGCTGCCTATGATGCAGTGCGTAACCTGATGGCGTGGTTGCGACCGGCAGTGCTGGACGAACTGGGACTGACGAAAGCGCTGCAACAACTGGTTGATGAATGGAACGAGCGCCACGAGAATACTTTCTGCAGGTTACGGTTTGAATGCGAACTGGATCTCGACGAAGAACAGTCCATCAATATTTACCGTATCGTGCAGGAAGCGCTGCTGAACGTTGCCAAATATGCACAGGCCACTGAAGTGAGAATCATGTTCAGCGGTCGCGAAGTTATCAGCTTGTCGATAGCCGATGATGGCATCGGATTCAATCCGAACAAGGTGAAAAAAGGCAGAGGGTTGTGGAACATACAGGACCGTGTAAATCTGTTGCAGGGAAAATGGCAACTGGTTGCCAATCCCGGCAACGGCGTCAGCATGTTCCTGGAATTCCCCCGCCATCCGGATCAAAGGAAGCGGAGAAAAGGAAGCAGAAGAGATGAATGATAAAGTGCTTGAGATAGTGTTGGTCGATGATCACGCCGTGGTGCGCGTGGGCTTCAAGCTGCTGCTTGAAAGCAATCCGCGTATCAAGGTGGTGGCCGAGCTTTCGAGTGGCGAAGCGGTCAACCAGTTTTGCAATACCAATCGCCCCGACGTCATTGTCATGGACATTTCAATGCCTGGCATGGGCGGTCTTGAAGCCATTCGTCGCATCAAGGCAAAGAACCCCGAGCTCAAGATCCTGGTGTTCACGATGCATGACGGCATCGCCTTTGTTGAACAGGCGCTGGAAGCCGGCGCCGACGGTTATGTAACAAAGAACAATGCCGCCAATGTGCTGATGGATGCCGTGTTGTCAGTTGCCGACGGCAAGACCTGGGTTGATCCCTTGCTCGCCCCGATGGTGTCCGGGCGGCAGCAGGAAGGCCGGCAGGGCGTGCTGGGCAATTTGTCCCGCCGTGAATTCCAGATTTTCTGCAAATATGCCGAAGGTCGCACGACGCAGGAAATTGCCAATGACCTGTCGCTGAGCATCAAGACCGTTTCCAATTATCAAACCCAGATCAAGGAAAAGCTGGGTGCCCATAGCACCACCGATCTGGTGAAACTGGCTCTCAGCCATGGTGTGATCAGCGTTTGACCCCAAGGCAGTTCCATGGGCTCCCATGGAACGCCCCTGGATGAAATACCTGATTCCTGTGACGTAGCAGGCAGTTTGACAGCAAGGGGTACTTTTCCTTCGCGGTAAGTGCGACTCCATTCACGGAATTGAAGCAAATCAGCCGTTAAGTTTTCACGGCGTTGGTCGAGGGCTCAGTGTGACACTGGAGAAGAGCCCAAACGAGAGGCCCGCGCGCTTCCTTCTTACCAGCTGCACTTACAGTAGTAGTAGCACCAGGAGTTTGTTCCGATGAAGTTTCTGCATGCTGCCACCTTGTTTTTTACACTGGGGCTGGCTCTTGCCAAGGAATTCTTCACACAGCTCGGCTTCCATGCCGACTACGCAACCATTGGACTATTGGGGCTGGCGTTGACCACGCTGCTGATCTTCCGCGGCTTGCTGCCCATTCTCGCCGTCGCCATTCTGGCGGTGCTGGTCAGTCAGAGCGACTCGACGCTGACAATGATGCACATGGACCGCCAGATTCTGCAGGCCTC
>JAZKEH010000244.1:7147-11999 GCA_040387155.1 Pseudomonadota bacterium
GTGCTGTTCCCCTGGATCAAACGTTTCCTGATTGACGCCTGATGCCGTTCTTTGCAATGGCTAGTCGTGGAAATCCGGTTCAAAGAAGCACCAGATAACCTGCGGAAAATTCTGTTTGTAACGCTTCTCCACTGCATTGATTGCTTCAATCAACTTCAGGTCGCTCTCGGCCGGTCGCATCTGCGCTTTCACCGCTACCAACACATCATTGCCCATCTGCATTGTCAGCAGATTGAACACGCGCTCAACTTCGGGCTGGGCTTCCAGAAAACGCCACATCGCATCGCGATCGCTGGTCTCAACGCCCTGGCCAATGATCAAGGCCTTCACCTCGATGGCAATCATGAAGGCCACTACCAACAGCAACACGCCAATACCGATACTGCCAATGGCGTCGAATATAGGGTTACCCGTGATGGTAGCGACCGAGATGGCTAACAGCGCGAACACCAGGCCCATCAGCGCGGCCAGATCTTCGCCAAAAATCACCAGCAGATCGCTCTGGCGCGTTTCCCGAAACCATTGATAGAAGCTGCGGCCGTTGCGTACCTTGTTCACTTCACGCACGCAGCCCGCCATCGACAACGACTCCGCCACAATCCCGAAGACCAGCACGCCAATGGCAATCCAAGGCGACTTCATCTCCTCGTGCCCGCTCAACTTGTGCATGCCTTCGTAAATCGAAAACAGGCCGCCAACACTGAACAACATCAACGCCACAATAAACGACCAGAAGTAGATGCTCTTGCCGTAGCCAAGAGGGTGATGTTCATCCGGCGGCCGCTTGGCATGCTTGACGCCCCACAGCAGTAGCACCTGGTTGCCGCAGTCCGCCAATGAGTGGATGGCTTCCGCCATCATCGAGCTGGAGTTGGTGATGAAGGCAGCCACGCCCTTGGCGACAGCAATCGCCGCGTTGGCCGCCAGCGCGTAGAGAATGGATTTGACTGAGTCAGCTTTGCCGGACATGCAGAATTCCTGTGTGTTGAATTGGGATGTTGCTGAAACCTATTCCTACTTGATCAGTTCACCAAGGTCGAGCTTGAGAATGTTGGTGCGCAGTAACGCACGAATATCCTGGCTGTTATCGAGTTCGAGACACTGCTGCAAAATGGCAGCAGCACGCTGCTGCGGCAACTTGCGTATCAAGTGCTTGATACGCGGCAACTTGGTTGCGCTCATACTGAGTGTCGTAATGCCCATGCCCAGCAGCACAATAACCGCCAGCGGATCCGACGCCATCTCGCCGCAGAGGCTCAGCGGCAGGTTGTATTCGCGCGCAATGCCGACGACGCGATGCAGTTCGTGGATCACCGCGGGATGGATGTGATCGTAGCGGTTCGCGACGCGCGCATTGTTGCGGTCGAGCGCGAGCAGGTACTGGCTCAGGTCGTTCGAGCCGATCGACACGAAGTCGATGCGGTTACTCCAGAATGGCAGCTGGGAAATGGCGGCCGGTACTTCAATCATCACGCCAACCTTCGGGCGACGTACTGCACAGCCTTGCTGTTGTAATTGCCCCATCGCCTCGATCAGCAACTGATTGAAGCTATTCAGTTCCTCAGCAGCGCTGATCATTGGCAGCAGGATGTGCAGATCGCCATCGTTGGCGGCAGCGGCCAGCAACATCGCGCGCACCTGGGTCATCAGCAACTGGATGTTGTCGATAGTAAAGCGGATGCCACGCCAGCCCAGCGCCGGGTTCTCCTCGTCGGTAATCGGGAAGTACGGCAGCTGTTTGTCGCCGCCGACATCCAGCGTACGCATGTACACCGGCATGCCGGTGTACGTCTGGAACACCTGGCTGTAGACGTCGACCTGTTCCTGCTCGGAAGGAAAGCTCTGGCGCACCATGAACGGAATTTCGGTGCGATACAGGCCAATGCCCTGGGCGCCGTGCTTGCGACCTGGCGTCAAATCCGCAAGCAAACCGGAGTTCGCCAGCAGCCGCACCGTGAAACCGTCTGGCGTCAGTGCGGGCTCATCACGCAGGGCCGACAGTTTGTTCGACAGCTGCTTCTCTTCGTTGATCAGTTGCTGGAATTCTGCGCACAGCCTGTCATTCGGATAGCGCACCACCTGGCCGGTGTTGCCATCGACAATGAAGCGTTCGCGGTTGCGCAGGTTCTTGAAGTTGCCAATGCCCATCACCGCCGGCACGCCGAGTGCGTTGGCGAGTACGGCCGTGTGCGACAGGCTGGAGCCTTCGAAGCAGATGATGCCGACCAGTTTTTCAGTCGGCACGGTGGCAATGTCAGACACACTGACCTGATCACCAATCAACACCACCTGCGACACGCTGGCCACATGCTCGGCCAGGGTGTTGTTGCCTTTCAGGCTGGCGTACAGCTTGTTGCCAAGATGATGGATGTCTTCGTGGCGCGCACGCAGATAGGGATCGTCCATCTCCAGAAACAGATCAGCAAAATACTGGATCGTCCTGCGCAGTGCGCCGGGCAGCCAGTTGCCGGCACGGATTTCTGCTTCCACTTTCTGGATCAACGCCTGATCGGCCAACAATGACGAATAGGTATGGAAGATGCTGGATTCCTGCGCCGACAAGTGCGCGCGCAAGGTGTTTTCCTCTTCCTCGATTTCGCTGCGCACTGTCAGCAATACGCGCTGCCAGTCGCGCATGGCGGCGTCGATGTCGTTGCAGGGTTCGTCAGCAACACTGAACAACTCGCCGTGGTCACACAACACGCCAAAACCGATTCCAACGCCCGAGCTGCCACGCACGCCGCGCACATAGGTATTGATATGCGCACCCTGCAAGGTCACCGGCATGTCGGCCACGATATGCGCCAGCTGCGAGCACAAGGTAATCAGCAGGGCTTCGCTTTCCGGTGTCAGCGCCAACGCATCGGCACGCTGGACCACCAATACGCCGATCACCTTGCCGTAGTGCACCAGTGGCACACCGCAAAAACTCTCAAAGCGTTCTTCGGCGGTGCCTTCCACATAGAAGAAGTTGGGATGTTCGCTGGCCTTGGCGATATTGAGCGGATGCTTCTCCTGCGCCACCAGACCCACCAGACCACGCCCGGACGGAATGCTCACCGGGCCGGTTTCCACCAGACCGTGGCTGGCCATCAACACCATGTCCTGATGCTGATCCTTCAGGTACAGCGTGCACACGTCGGTGCCAATGATCTCCGACACCGAATCCACGATCTTGCGCACCTGTGCCGTCGGCGTGGCCAGTTCGGACACTTCCTTCTGGAGGCGATTGAATTCGAGCAGGATATTGGGCTGTGGCATGGGGGCTACTGCGAAATGCGTGATGCCAAGGATTGTAGGGGTGCCAGTGGGATTGTGCACTAGGGGAAATCGGAGTCGGCACAATCGGCAAATAATGTTGCGGCTGTGGGGGCGCAAGGCCAGAATCGGCTCTTGTCACCAGCCAAATTTGAATGACACAGACGAGGGGAAAACCACATGAACAAGAAGAACTGGATTGCATTAACCCTGTGCGCCGGCATGGCGCAGGCCGTATTGGCGCAAACCGCGCCGCAACCGATCCTGCCCGACGCGCTGAAGTGGCCAACCGCCGCCGACGGCGCTGCCCAAAGCACGTACGTAGTGGGTGCCGCCGATAGGGCTGGCCTCTATGCCCAGCGCGTCCGCATGCCGGCCGGGGCGAAGATCATGCCGCACACGCATCCCGACGAGCGCATGAGCGTCGTGCTTGAAGGCACTATCTATGTCGGTTTCGGTGAAAAGTTTGATGAAGCTGCCGTGGTTGCCGTACCCACCGGCGCTGTATACGTCGCGCCAGTAGGGGTGCCGCACTATGTGTGGGCCAAAGATGGCCCGGCGCTCTACCAGGAACACGGAATGGGCCCCACTGCGGCCAAATTCCTGCCACAGGAATAATCCCGCCACTGCCTCCAAAGGAAAACCTCATGCGACGCGCGAACCTGCTCCGCCAACTGCTGCCTGCTGTCATGCTGGCCACTCTTTCGGCCATGCCGACACTGGTGCAGGCCGCCGAGCCCGACTGGCAGGCACTCGAAGCGGAAATCCTGCAGCGCTTCCAGGCCATGCTGCGCATCGACACCTCCAATCCGCCTGGCAATGAAACTGCGCTCGCCACCCACATGGCAGACCTGCTGCGCAGCGAAGGTATTGAGGTAGAGCTGTTCAGCAAGGATCCGCAACGCGCCAACATGGTGGCGCGCCTGAAGGGCAACGGCAGCAAGCGACCGCTGTTGCTGATGTCACATCTCGATGTCGTCACCGTCGATCCTGCCAAGTGGACGTTTCCGCCGTTCGGCGCCACGCTCGACAACGGCTGGGTCTACGGCCGCGGCGCGATTGATGACAAGGACAACATGATTGCGTCACTGATGACGATGCTGCTGCTGAAGCGCAGTGGCGTTGAACTCGACCGCGATGTCATCTTTCTGGCAGAAGCTGCAGAAGAGGGTGGCGGTGATGAATTCGGCATCGGTCTTGTGGCCAACGAGCATTTCGATGCCATCAATGCCGAGTTTTGCCTGGCCGAAGGCGCCAGCGTTACGCGCGCCAATGGCAAGGCACTCTATGCCGGTGTGCAAGCCGGGGAAAAGAAACGCCGCACGGCGATACTGACTGCCAATGGCATCTCCGGCCATGGTTCGGTGCCCACACGTGCCAATCCGGTGGTGCTCGTAAGCAAAGCTGTCGCTGCCATTGCCGAGTGGCAGTCGCCGCTGCAGCTGAGTGATGCCACCACCGCCTTCCTGTCACGCCTGGCCGCTGTATCACCGCCGGCAGACGCAGCGCGTTATCGCGCCTTGTTGAATCCCAATTCACCCGCTGCGCAGGAAGCAATGAATTATCTGCTCGAAAGCGAACCCGCCACCGCCGC
>JAZKEH010000245.1:0-6746 GCA_040387155.1 Pseudomonadota bacterium
TGACCTCTTTCACAAACAGATGCTGTTCGAGCAACGAACTTTCCGCCAGCACCACCACTGCGCCGCGGTCACTTTCCGCCTGCTGCATGAATTGATTCTCCAGCGTTGCTACGCGGGTATCGACTCGCAACTCCGCGGCCAGTGCCGCATCAATACCACCACCATCATTGCGGCCTACCATCACATCGCCGCGCAAACTTTGCTCCAGCCACAGGATGACGGTATCGCGGAAGCTGCCGGTCATCACGCCAACACCTACCGTTACCGAAACCGCGACCGTCAACGCTGCCACCGCCAGCGCCGTGCGACCAAGACCGTGCTGCAAATTACGGAGCGCCAGTCGCAATGGTGGCCGCAGCGCGCTCTTCAGCAGGCGCAGCAATAGCGTCAGCGCGCCGTGCATTAACAACGGCACCAGGAAACAGCTGCCGAACACAATGCAGTTCAGCGCAATGAAGCCCACGAGCAACGAGCCGCGTTCCGGCCACAACAAACCATAGCCCAGCGAGATCAGCACCAACCCACCAAGAGCCAGCAGCGGCGAGCGGCGCGAGTGTGAATCCGAATCACTGCCATGTTGCTGCAACGTGATGGGTCTGCTCTGCCCTGCTTGCCAGGCCGGCAAGGCAGCGGCCAGCAGACTGATGCCCATGCCCCACGCAAAACCTTTCACCAGCACCAGCGGATCAAACAGGAAGCGCGTGACCGTCAGGTTGAAATACAGATCGTCGACCGTGCGCGTTACCAGCTTCACCAGTACCTGGCCCAGGCCAAGACCCAGCAGCAAGCCGGCAATACTGGCAGCCGCAGTAAGCACTGCCACTTCCAGCAACACCAGTTTGATCAACTCATTGCCGGTCACGCCGAGCGAGCGCAGCACGCCAAGCGTTTCCTGCCGCTGCACGACTGACAGGCTCACCGTGTTGTAGATCAATAGCGCAGCGACCAAGAGCGCGAGCAGACTCATCGCCAGCAGATTGGTATGAAAGGCAGATGTCATTTGTTGCAGCGACGCATTGCGGCCGTCAGCGCTGACCAGCGTCAGCGACGCCGGTAACCACTGTTGCAATCGCGCCGCCTCGTCGGCATCCAGCACCAGATCGATACTGTCTACCACGCCGATACGGCCGGCCAATTCCTGGGCGGTGGCAATATCCGTGAACATGACAAGCTCAGTGCCTTCTGCACCCGCCGGCAATGTCGCCGCCAACAGTAGCTGCACGGGGCCGTTGCGAGTAAGCACATCGAAGCGCTCACCGGTTTGCAACCCGAGCTCCTGTGCAGTGGATTCCTGCATCATCGCGGCGTCGGGCTGCAGCAAGGATTGCCAGCCAGCGCCGAGCGATTGTTGTGGCGTCAGTGAAAGTCCGGGGCGCTGCCGCGCCAGTGAGGCTTCACTGAACAGATCGAGGCCGAGCAAGGTGAGATTGCGACCATTCACGCGCACTTCTGCCGTCAGTGTCGGTGCACTGCGGCGAAAACCAAGTTCGGTGCGCACGCGCCGGAAGATGTCATCTGGCACTGCGGCCGAGCCGCCGCTGATCTGGTGCGTCAGCGTGCCGGAGACTGTTTCGACTGACAGATCAAACGCGCGTTGCGCGCTGCTGTTCGCCAGATCCACCGCGACGACCATCATGACGCCAAGCGCAATGCCGATAAAACTCAGCCAGGTTTGCCAGTAGTGCTGACGCGCATAACGCCACGCCGATAACAGCAACAAGTGCTGATGCCGCAGGCTTTGCTGCTTCAGACCGCTACCAGGCGAAGTCACCGCTGCGCTCCGTCACAAGGCCATTTTCCATGGTCAGGATGCGATCGGCGCTTTGCGCCACGCTGAGGCTGTGCGTCACGATCAGGGTAGTGCTCTCGGCCTGCTGCAAGCGATCACGCAGTACCTGCAACATCTGGCGACCCGTCACGGCGTCGAGATTACCCGTGGGCTCATCGGCCAATACCAGCTTCGGCGCATGTACGAGTGCGCGCAGAATGGCGACGCGTTGCTGCTCGCCTCCAGAGAGGCGCGCCGGATACTGCTCGGCCTTGTCGCCAAGACCGATGTCTTTCAACGCATCTTCGGCACGTGCCAATGCAGCAGCCGTCGCCATGCCATTGAGTTCCAGCACCAAGGCGATGTTCTCGGCAACGGTCAAACTCGGAATCAGATTGAAGAACTGGTAAATGAAACCAATGTGCTGGCGACGAAACAAGGTGCGCTGTTGTTCAGTCAGCGCCAGCATGCTGGTGCCATCAATGTTCACATCACCGCTGTCTGGCAGATCAATACCACTGAGCAGATTCAGCAAGGTGGATTTGCCAGAGCCGCTGCGACCCAACAAGGCAACTGTCTCACCGCGATGCAAGGTGAACGACACACCATCGAGCACTTGCTGACGGCGTTCGCCTTGCACAAAACAGCGCGAGAGATTTTGAATGGCGATGAAGGGAGCGTCCATGCGACCAAGGTCTTTCATGCTGTCAAAACAGCAACATGGGTCGGGCGATGCCGTAACCTTGTACGTAATCGATGTTGAGATCGATCAGCATCTCGAGAATTTCTTCGTTCTCGACAAATTCGGCGATGGTCTTCTTGCCGAGTGCATGCGCCATGTCGATGATGGCCTTGACCATCGCACGGTCGACCGGATCGGTGATGATGTCCTTCACGAAGAAGCCATCGATCTTGACGAAGTCGACCGGCAAACTCTTCAGATAGGCGAAGGACGACAGGCCGCGACCGAAGTCGTCGAGTGCAAACGTGCAGCCATGTTCCTTGAGGCGTTTCATGAACTGGCTGGTGGCAGTCAGGTTGGCAATGGCCGAGGTTTCAGTGACTTCGAAGCACAGGCTCTCGGCTGGCATCTCAGTGGCTTCCAGCATCGCAATAACTTCGCGCTGAAAGCTGAGATCGTTCAATGTCTGACCCGACACATTGATTGCACACAGACTGACCTTCTTGCGAATAGCGGGATTGGCAGCAAGCCAATCGAACAGGCGGCGGATGACCCACAGGTCTATTTTTGGCGCGAGATCATAGCGCTCAGCGGCGGGGAAAAAATCACCCGGCTGCACCAGCACACCGTCATCGTCGTGCATGCGCAGCAATACTTCAAAGTGACTGCCGGCCGTGCGGCTCGGCTTGCCGTGATCATGGTTGATCTCGGCAATTTCCTGCGCCCACAACTGGAAGCGGCCAGCATCGAGCGCGGCATTGATGCGCGAGACCCAGCGCATTTCATTGTGGCGATGCGTCAGACCGGCATCGTCCTGGCTGAATATCTGCACGCGGTTGCGACCCGCTTCCTTCGCCGCATAACAGGCGGCATCGGCGCGACGCATCACTTCCGTCATGTTCTCGCCGGCATTGATCTGGGCAATGCCGATGCTGACACCGACGCGAAACACGTTGTCGTTCCACACAAAACGATAATCCTGCACGGTAGTGCACACCTTGTTGGCGAGGCGCTCGGCATTCTGCAGTGAGCAATTCTCGAGCAGGATGGCAAACTCATCACCGCCGAGACGGGCCAGCGTGTCGTCGCGACGCAAACTGGCGGAAAGCTCCACTGCGATCTGCCGCAGCATCTCGTCACCGGCCATGTGGCCGCAGCTGTCATTGATGACCTTGAACTGGTCGAGGTCGAGATAGCACACCCAGTTTTCAACGCCGTTATCACGGCTCAGCTCAATCACTTCCTGCAGGCGATCTTCAAATTCGCGGCGGTTCAGCAGGCCGGTGAGGTCGTCATAGGTGGCCTGGTAGCTCAACTGGTTCGACAGTTCATGCGCTTCGGTGACGTCCGTCATCGCGAGACACACTGACTCATGGCCATCCAGCAGCATGTTGCGGCTGTTCAGCGACACCCACGCCGTGTGGATCGGAAACTGCAGCTGCAGCTCGCGGTTCTGGAATTCCTGGCCGCCGATAAGACGATTGCTGAACTCGCGCTCCACGCCGTAGTGGGCAAACAGGTCTTCCAGTCTGGTTACTGTTTCTTTCACCTGCAGTTCGGTGAACAGACGCTGCGCCATGGCATTGGCATAATGAATGGTGCCGGCGCCGCGGTCGCAGATCAGCAGGGCCACAGGCGAGGTATCGACAATCAGGCGGAACTGTTCGAGTTCATGCTGGCGCGCCTTGCGACGGCTGATGTCACGCACGAAGGCAATGTTGTAGAGCTTGCCGGCGAAGAACGACACCGACAGCGAGACTTCCACCGGAATCTGGTAACCCAGTTTGTGCTGGTGTGAGGATTCAATCAGCAACCGCTGGCGCTGTTCGGCGCGTTCAAGCACGGCGGCGTGATCAGGCAGCTCATAACCCACCACAAGATCGCTGACATTCATCCGCAGAAGCTCGTCCTGCGTATAGCCTGTCATCCAGCTGGCACGACTGTTGGCATAGATGATGCGGCGATGTTCGTCGAAGAAATAAACGGCGTCGTTGGCGATTTCCAGCGCGAAGCCCAGAACATCCGGGGTCACTCTGAAATCGTTGGGTTTGATCGCAAGTTCGTTAAGCTTTGTCACTGCCGCCCGGTCACGGGATTGGGGTAATGGATCCAGCCACCATCATACCCCGCCGTCCAGGTGTTGTACGCATGGGTCGAACGAAACTTCCACTTGCCATCTTCCTTGACCTGAATCTCAGAAAACTCAGGCCGTTGGTAGACATTTCCTGATGAATCCCGCGATATCGTCGATCTCCTCAGGACACACCTGATGCGCCATGTGGTACGCCTTGTACTCCGGTGACAGGCCATAGGTCTCCAGGTGGCGAACACTGTTACGTCCCATGACCATGGGCACGACCATGTCGACGGTGCCATGGCAGATCATGATGGGAAGGCCGGCCTGCGCTGCATTGGCCGGCAAATCATGCGTGGGGAAATAAGTAGAAAGACCCAACACACCACCCAGTCGCTGTGCATAGGTCAGTGCTGCGTGATAACAAACAGCACCACCCTGCGAAAAGCCCGCCAGCACTATCCTGTTGGCCGGCACACCGCGCTCAATCTCTCGCTCAATCAATGCATGCACTGCGTTTGCCGAGGCTTCCAGCTGGGCGCGATTGAACTCGCGCTCTTCACCAAAGCGGATGATGTCGTACCAGGCCGGCATGACGATGCCGTTGTTGACTGTGACTGGCAGCGACGGCGCGTGCGGCAGGATGAAACGCACTGCCATTGCAGCGGGTATCTTCAGCGCAGGAACAATCGGCTCAAAATCATGGCCATCGGCGCCCAGACCGTGCAGCCAGATGACGCTGGCCTTCGCGGAAGTGGCAGGTTCAATTTCTACAGCGGGCAAGTACTCGGTCATGGAATCGCGATCACAAGAATTTACGGAGCAGGCATTCTAGCAGCGCCGATTGTTGCCAAGTACAACAACCGAACTTTGCGGTTCGGCATTTTTCAAAGGATTAGCGGTCATGACAATGTGGGACATGCGCGCACCGTAGTAGCAAAGTGCTTGTTTACTGATCAGTGAACCCTCTATATTGCCCCCGCTTTACGAAACTTCGTTCGCATTTGTTTTATTTCTAATAATTCACATCATCACAACAGCTATACAGAGGGGAAACTCTGATGAAAATGCAGCACAAACAGCACTTCCACGCCCGCAAAATTACGCAGGCAGTACTGGCAGCCATACTGGGGAGTACGGCTCTGTTCGCCCAGGCTGCTGAAGAAGATCTCGAAGAAATCATGGTGACCGGTTCGCGTATCCGTCTGCAGAGCGGCATGCAGTCACCTGTTCCTGTTACCGCAATCACTGTTACTGAACTCGCGCAGTTCGAACCTGAAAATACCATCGCCGAACAGCTCGACCAGCTGCCGCAGTTCATGCAAACCAGTTCCGCTCAGCGCGGCGGCGTTATCA
Organism: Pseudomonadota bacterium; assembly: GCA_040387155.1. Taxonomy (GTDB): domain Bacteria; phylum Pseudomonadota; class Gammaproteobacteria; order Pseudomonadales; family Pseudohongiellaceae; genus CAILUG01. Next base: position 5,881 of record JAZKEH010000245.1, read on the forward strand.
CTGGCACCTCTGGCTCCAGCTCGCTCAACATGCGCGGTCTCGGCGCCAACCGCACCCTCGTGCTGTTGAATGGTTCACGCGTAGTACCGAATGACCGTACCAATACCGTCAACGTCGACGTATTCCCGACTGCCCTGATCAGCAACGTTGAAGTCGTAACCGGCGGCGCTTCTGCTGCCTACGGTGCCGACGCGCTTGCCGGCGTCGTCAACTTCATCCTGGACCGTGAATACGAAGGCCTCAAAGCCTCCGCGTCCACCGGTATTACCGAGCAGCGCGACGGCCAGAACTGGAATGCTTCCATCGCCGGCGGTACCCAGATCGGTGACCGACTGCATTTGATCGGCTCCATCGAAGGTCGTCGCATCCACCAGATCGACCGCGACATGACTGCGGAATCGGGCCAATGGGACAGCTTCCAGCGTTGGGGCCACGTCACCAACCCTGCGTGGAAATCCACTGATCCAGCCGGCACCAATCCGCGTCAGCTGACCTTGCCCAACGTGTATTCGGCCGTGAGCGCACCAACGGGTCTTATCACCCAGGCCGGTTCAACACTGGATCGTTTGGCCTTCACTGACGACGGCAGAGACATCCGTCCTTTCCGACCCGGCACTGTCAACAGCATCTCCGGCGCTGGCAGCACCCAATCGCAGTCCGGTGGTCCCGAAGCGCTGATCGCCGACCGCAGCTTCATCGTCGGTCCCTTCGGCAACGAAGTGCAGCAGGAATCCATTTTCACCGGCTTGCAGTTCGATGCCACCGACAGCCTCACGCTGCACGGCGACGTAATTCTGTCGAACACCGAGTCCAACACCTATAACCAGCCTGGCACGCCCCATCTGGGCACCACCACCTGGAACGCC
>JAZKEH010000245.1:6756-10301 GCA_040387155.1 Pseudomonadota bacterium
TACCAGGAAAACCCGTTCCTGCCGCAGAGCGTGCGCGATGCGATGGTTCGTGAGAACCGTCCGTCGATCATCGTCAGCAAGATGGGCTCACCGATGGGTGTGGCTGACATCGATACCAACGAAAGCTTCCACAACCGTTACAAGATGTGGAGCGCCAACGTGGGCTTCGACTGGGACATCACTGAAAACTGGCGCCTGAAAGGTACCTATCAGAGCGGTGAAACCGATCGTACCTCCATCATCTATAACGAAATCCGTCTTGACCGTTTGTTCATGGCGATTGATGCCGTGCGCGATCCAGCCACCGGCGCCATCGTATGTAACGTCAAAACCAAGAACCCAACGGCAGCACAACTTGCCGCCGTCACTGCCGGCCAGCTCTATGCCGGTCAGCAGACCACGCGTATCTCGCGTATCTCGCCAGTGGGCGGCGATCGCGCAATCGAAGACTGCGTACCGTTGAACATCCTTGGTTATGGCCAGAACACGCGCGCTGCCCTTGATTACATCGAAGACGATCGCATCGCGCTTACGCATGTAGAGCAGGACTTTGCTGAACTCGTAATAGACGGTGAAATCTTCCAGGGTTTCGGCGCTGGTGCAGTCTCGCTGGCCGCCGGTATGACCTACCGCGACAGTTCGTTCTGGCAGAATTTCGAAACCGTCACTGGTGATCCACTGGATGGCCCGCCGCTGAATGCGCCGGCACTCGGTATCCGCGGTATCCCCGCCGGCTATAGCGGTGCCAGCACCAGCATGTTCATGTTTGGTGGCGTGCCAAACATCAACGGCAAATACGACGTAACGGAGTATTTCGCCGAATTGAACGTGCCGGTATTCAAGACCGACACCGGACAGGCACTCGACGTCAACGTTGCCGGCCGCAGCGCCGATTACTCCCGCAGCGGCGAAATTGTCAGCTGGAAAGTGGGCGGCAGTCTGCAGTTGATCGAAGACCTGCGTATACGTGCCACGTTGTCGCGCGACGTGCGCGAGCCAAGCTTCTCCGAGCTGTTCGACATGCAGGGTACTGCCGGTAACGTCACTGATCCGCTGCGCGGCAATGCCAGCACGCAGATCACGCTGGTCAACGGCGGCAATCCCAATCTCGCGCCGGAAGAAGCCGACACCACAACTATCGGTGTTGTCTATCAGCCGTCGTTCGCTGACTGGGCTGATGGCCTCCAGTTGTCGCTCGACTGGTATGAAATTGACGTCGTTGGTTTGATCGGTTCACTCGGCGCCCAGCGCATCGTGGACGACTGTCTGAAAGGCGCGACCCAGCTTTGCCAATACATCGAACGTGATGCGGCTCAAGGCAACCAGATCACCCGCGTAGAAAACCTGTTCCTCAACATCAACGGCGCGTTGGTAAGCGGCGTGGATGCGGAAGTGGTTTACAACTTCGAACCGGACTTCTTCGGTGGTGAAGAAGAGAACTTCAACCTGCGCGCGCTGGTCGGCTACATGGAAGAAAACTCGCAGACCAACCTTGGCGCTGCCAAGCTGGAACAGGCTGGTGGTCCAGGTCGCCCAACGTGGACAACCACGATTGGCGGCACCTATACCCTGGGCCCATGGAATGCGACGCTGCGCGGTAACTACTACGACGCCGTGCGCCTGAACAATGCCTGGGTAGAAGGTGTAGATGTTGATGACAACGAAACCGCTTCATCGACTACCTTCAACGCCTCGTTCGGCTACGCTGGTGAACTGGCAAACGGCTCCACCTACCGTGCGTCGTTCAACATCACCAACTTGTTCGATCGCGAACCGCCAATCGTCCCAAGCTTCAGCACCCGCTTTGGCTCCCAGACGGTCAGCAACGAATACGACGTGTTCGGTCGCCGTTATCAGTTCTCTGTTAATTACGAGTTCTGATAGCAAAAGATAGACACGCTGTTGATAATCAAGCCTCCGTACCCATACAGGTACGGAGGCTTTTTCATTTTATGAATGCTGAATTTTTCGGTGCGCAGCAATGGGCGCAGTTCCTGTGTATCTGCTTCCACCTTCGCCCAATAGGGCTATGGCGGACAAGTCGGGCGCCGCAGGCGCCGTCTGAGGACAAGACGTTATGACTACTCCCTGGTTCCCCGCCCGCTGGCCCGCGCAAGATCCTGATCTGATCCAGCTCTACACGATGCCGACGCCCAACGGACAGAAAGTCAGCATCTGCCTGGAAGAAATGGGACTGCCGTACGAAGCGCACTCAATCAACATCATGAAGAACGACCAGCTCGATCCTGATTACCTGAAGCTGAGTCCGAACGGAAAAATTCCGACGCTGCTCGATCCGCACGGTCCAGAAGGTGAGCCGCTGATCCTGATGGAGAGCATCGTCATCCTGCAGTACCTCGCCGAAAAAACCGGCCAGTTCTTTCCGCGCACCTATCGTGCCCGTCTCGAAGCGCAACAATGGCTCACGTTCCAGGCTGCGCACATCGGTCCCATGTTCGGCCAGTTCGGTCACTTCTTTTTGTTCGCCAAGGACAAGACCACTGACAACTACGCCAAAGACCGCTACACCGCCGAAGCCAAGCGTCTGTTCAAGGTATTGGAAACACGACTGCAAGGTCGCGAGTACATTCTCGACGACTACAGCATCGTCGACATGGCCACCGTGCCGTGGGTGGAAGGTGTCATCAACTTCTACAAGGGTGGCCCGGTGATGGAGATTGATTCGTTGCCCAACGTGCAAGCGTGGCGCCAGCGCGTGACCTCACGTCCTGGGTATCAGCGTGGCAAGGATGTGGGCAAGGTAAGCTGAATTTTTTGAAAGTTGCCTGTCCAGCTGCAGCTGGACAGGCAGGTTTTACTGACCGTTAGCGACCGCCACCGCCGCCGCAAGCACTGTAAAAGCCGACAGGATCCCACCACGTAAAGAAGTCGGCCATTGCATCGACTGCGCCTCCGTAGATTTCCTGCGCAGTTTCGGGGCCACTCAACTCAACGTCAGCAATCCCGAGATGAAGTGTGACTGTCCACTCCCCACCCGAGACTTCCTCCAGTTCACTAACACTCACATTACGCATAAACACTCCTTGTTGCCGGAAAAGAACTGCTCCGCCAACTGCGGACCAGATAATGCTGCTCCGGTTGCAGCCACTATTCCATGTCAGCCGAGAAACACGGACGAAAAATTGAAACCGGCATGTAGCATGACCGGCACGTACAAACTTTTGGTCACGACTCTTGCCCACATAAGCAATATGGCAATTAGCACCAACGCCAAATGGGTTAGTGCATTCCCAGAACCCAGGTTTGCCGGATGTAGCGCAATAAACATTATGGTGGTAGCAACAGCTGCCAACGATTTGTTCCATGCCTCGGCGAGTCCCGCGTAAAGAACACCCCGAAAGAGAAACTCTTCCGCAATAGGCACAATCGAAAACAGACTGACCGCAATGCCCAATTTGAACCACAGCGGAAGAGTATTTATTCCCTGCGCAGGATAGGGAATAAGTGTCTCCGTTCCTGATATGAGGGGAATCAGTACTTTGGTGAATAGTTGAACGAAGGTCGCGCCTGCGACAAATGCCCCT
>JAZKEH010000246.1:0-2634 GCA_040387155.1 Pseudomonadota bacterium
GGGCGTATCGCCCTGCACCATGCGCAACAGCGCCGCAGCAACTTCCTGCGCAGGCACATTGTGATCGCGCTGGTAGCGTTCGACGATCTGTAAATCTTCCGTCAGGTCGCCTTGTGCCAGGGTATCCGTGATGCGTTGCATGAACTTGGCAATGCGTTTGTCATTGATGACTTCGGTAGACGGCAATTCCAGCAAGGCGATTTTGCGGCGGGTGGCACGCTCGATCACACTGAGCATGCGCTGCTCACGCGGGGCAACGAAAAGAATCGCATCCCCTTCGCGACCGGCGCGACCGGTACGACCGATGCGATGCACGTAGGTTTCAACGTCCTGCGGAATATCGTAGTTGATGACATGACTGATGCGTTCAACATCGAGACCGCGAGCAGCGACATCAGTCGCGATCAGGATGTCCAGCTTGCCTTTGCGCAATTTGTCGACCGTGCTCTCGCGCAATTGCTGTGACATATCGCCATTGAGGGCAGAGGCAGCAAAGCCACGCGTGCCCAGTTTGTCGGCGAGTTCTACCGTCAGGATTTTGGTACGCACGAAGATCAACATCGCAGTGAATTCTTCGGCTTCCAGAATACGCGTCAGCGCATCCAGCTTGTTGGTGCCACGCACTGGCCAGTAGCGCTGACGGATGGTGTCGGCTTCAACGTTTTTCATCGCGATGGTGACATGTTCCGGATCGCGCAAATGCTGGTTGGCAATCTTGCGGATCACCGGTGGCATCGTGGCGGAGAACAACGCGATCTGACGCTCTGCCGGCATCTGTTCGAGAATCCACTGCACGTCTTCAATAAAGCCCATGCGCAACATTTCGTCGGCTTCATCCAGCACCAGCGTTTTCAGGCCGCTCAAGTTGAGCGTGCCACGACGCATGTGATCCATCACACGACCGGGTGTACCCACGATGACGTGGGAGCCACGACGCAGGCCTTGTAACTGACCACGGAAATCAGAACCGCCGTAAACGGGCAGCACATGAAAGCCCTTGATGGCGCTGGCATAGGTCTGGAACGCTTCCGCGACCTGAATCGCCAATTCGCGGGTCGGCGTCAGCACGAGCACCTGCGGGTCCTTCTGTTCGACATCGATCATGCTCAGCAGCGGCAGCGCAAATGCCGCAGTTTTACCCGTGCCAGTCTGTGCCTGGCCGATAACATCCCTACCCGCCAACAGCAACGGAATCGTCAACGCCTGAATAGGCGAAGGCCGCTCATAGCCAGTGCTTTCAAGGGCTTGCAACACGTCCGGACTCAGCTGCAGTTCGCTGAACGTGGGGATTTGGGGGGAATTCATGGCGGGTAACTCTGGTGCGGGGCGCGAATTATACGGTAAATTGCGGCCCCATGCAGATCAAAGTCGAGCAACTCTCCCAACGTCTCAAACAACAGGCATCGCCACTGATCTGGATCAGCGGCGATGAAACGCTGTTGGTGCAGGAAACGTGTGACCAAGTGCGCGCCTTTGCGCGTGAACAGGGCTATACCGAGCGGGAGGTCATCGACGCCGGCGCCGGTTATGACTGGAACCAGCTGTTGCTCAGCAACAACTCACTTTCACTGTTTGCCGAACGCAAATTGCTTGATCTGCGTCCTGCCAAATTCGACGAACCTTGCCGCACAGCACTGGCTGCCTATCTCGAGAATCCGAATCCCGACAATCTGCTGTTGTTGACCACTGGCAAGATTGAAAAAGCCGCGCAATCCAGCAAGTGGTTTGCGGCACTCGAAGCCAAGGCACTGTTCTGTCAGCTGTGGCCTATCAATGAACAGGAACTGCCGCGCTGGATTGAACAGCGTTTGCAAAAGCATGGCGTGACCATCGAACGCGAAGCCTTGCAGTTATTGAGCGACCGAGTCGAAGGCAACTTGCTGGCAGCAGCTCAGGAAGTGGAGAAGCTGCGCCTGCACGCAACTGACAACAAAATTACTGCAGAGCGCGTGATGGAAGTGGTCGCCGACAATTCGCGCTTCACTGTTTTCACGCTGACTGATGCCTGTCTTGGCGGCAATACCGAACGCGCGCTGAAAATTCTCGAGCACCTGCAAGCTGAAGGAGATGAACCACTGGCCTTACTCGGCATGCTGTGTCGTGAGTTACGTGGCCTCAGCGCGATGCTGGCTGACATTGCACAGGGTCGTTCAGTACGTGATGTTGTGCAGGCCAACCGTGTGTGGGGCAACCGTGTGCAGCTCACCGAACGTGCACTGCAGATACATAACCAGCGCAGCGTGCTGGCGCTGCTCGAGCGCGCACGCATTGTTGATCAAACGGTGAAGGGACTGCTGAATCGCAAGGCGTGGGACGAACTGGCCTCGCTCGTGCTCAACTTCTCAAATCCGCGACTGCTGGTCGGCATGATATGAGGAACGTACCAGCGGCCCGCTGGCAACGTGCCTGAACCCCATCTCCATGCCGATACGTTCAAACTCGGCAAATTCATCAGGATGCAGAAAGCGCTCAACCGGCAGATGATCGCGACTCGGCTGCAGGTACTGACCTATCGTTACCATGTCGAGCTTGTGTTCCTTCATGTCGCGCAACACCTGAATCACTTCCTCGCGCGTTTCGCCAATGCCCACCATGATGCCGCTCTTCGTGATCACGTCTGGCGCCTGCTCCTTG
>JAZKEH010000247.1:0-306 GCA_040387155.1 Pseudomonadota bacterium
GTCGCCGACAGAAAATAATCGGCGCGGTCGTTGCCGCCACTCGCGTTACCTGCGAGCTGACGCGTATCAAAACTGCCAGCCTGTGCATCCAGACCACCACGCAGGCCACTCGTACTCTGGCGGGATGAAATATTGAGAACACCACCGGCATCAGCGCCATAACCAAGCCCCTGCGGGCCGCGCAGCACTTCGACACGCTCAACGCCACTGCTCAGCAGGTGCTCCAGTTGTGGCTGTATCTGAGTATTACTCGGATCACTCAATCGCATGCCATCGAGAATGGTCAATGTACGGAAACCTTCTTCA
>JAZKEH010000247.1:316-2946 GCA_040387155.1 Pseudomonadota bacterium
ACCACCATTGGCATTGGTGCCCATGCCGGGCAACTGACGCAACACATCCAGCAAGCCGAGATTGCCATGCGCTGCAATGTCAGCAGCGGTGACGATGGCTACCGAAGTACCAATCTGTTTGAGTGGCACCGGAACCCGGTTGGGCGTGACAACAACTTCTTCGATTGGATTTTCAGCCGCCTGAGCAACGCCGGCGGTGAACAGAACAGGCAGCGTGACGACACATGCTGCAGTACGAATTAAAGGATAGAGAGATGACATGAGCTTCCTGGCAGTACGACGATAAAGGCGCCATGGTAATGGCAAACGCCGTGGCGGGCACTGGCAATCGACAACCCACAACCTACACCTCTCAATCGACACATCTCAATCGACACCTCTCAATCGACAATCAGGGAACGCTCGATTAGGCTAAGGCCACTCTCTTCTGCGAGGGAATCCAAGATGGGCCTGAAGTCCACAACAGTTTTGTTCGCTGCCATCGCTTCTGCACTGCTGCAAGGCTGCACCAGTATCGAAACTGGTCCGCCTGTTCAGGTCGAACAGCAGCCGACTCTCGTCTTCAACGACGACATTCGCTTTGGTCAACGCCCCGCAATTCCATCCCCGACAGAACTGCTGCAGCTGACTCCATCGCAGGAGCAGGCGTTCCGCGACTACCTGCTTAGCCCCGAAACACAGAACACTGCAGTCAACCTGCGAGTGTCCAACTACCTGGAAAATCTGACCTCCGGCTTCCATTATCAGGGCGACACGTTGAGTGCGACGGATGCCTTGGCCAGCAATAGCGGCAACTGCATGTCACTGGCACTGATGACAACGGCGCTCGCCGATATTGCCGGTGTGAAGATTGCCTATCAGCTGATGGATGACATACCTGTATTTGAATACCGCGGCACTGTTGTCGAGAAGGGCTATCACGTTCGATCGATCCTGTATAACAACAAGGTGGGTGTCGATGAGAACGGGATGATGTGGTACACGCATTCCGGCGTGAAAGTGGATTACTTCCGCACGGAACAGGCTCGCTTCGTTTCCAACCTGAAAAGGGGCGACTTTCTCGCGATGTACTACAGCAACATGGCGGCCGACTCTATCGGCGCCGGCGACTACAACACCGCTTATTGGTACGCCCGCGAATCACTGCTGCATGCACCCGTCAATACGGTGGCGATCAATATGCTGGCCGTTGTCAGTAGGCGCACTGGTGATGAGGCGCGGGCAGAAGAGCTCTACCGCTTTGGTATTGCCCACGCTGAAGAGAAACTGACGCTGCTGAAAAATTATCGCGTGTTGCTGGAAGCACAGGGTCGGCAGACAGAGGCGCTGGCAATCGGCGAACAGTTGGAGAAGATGGAAGATCCCAGCCCGTTCCATTGGCTGCAACTGGCACGCACGTCGTATGAGAATGGAGAATTTGATGCGGCAGTCCGCTATTTCCGTCGCGCGCTGGAGATGGCGCCCTACATGCACGAAGCCTATCTCGGCCTGGCCCAGTCGCAATACGAGCTGGGCAACAACTACGCGGCAACCGCATCGTTGCGCAAGGCGCTGGACAACGTTTATCGGGCCAGCACGCGTCAGATGTACAAGGCCAAGCTGTACAGCCTGCAGCAGAGCGAGGGTTAGTCGCGCTGAAACAGGCGCGACCTGCTACGCGAACAAGTCGTAGTCGTCGGCGTCTTCGACGGTGACAGTCACTACATCCCCAGGCTGCAAGCCTTCGGGATATTGCAGATAGACCTTGCCATCAATTTCCGGCGCATCAGCCTTGCTGCGGCCGATCGCTTCTTCCTCGTTGACTTCGTCGATAAGTACTTCGATCTCTTCACCAATCTTCGCTTGCAGGCGTGCACTGCTGATGCGCTGCTGCACTTCCATGAACCGCTCATAGCGTTCCTGCTTGACGGCTTCAGCAACCGGATCCGGCAAGTCGTTGGCTTTGGCGCCATCAACGGCTGAGTACTGGAAGCACCCCACGCGATCAAGCTGCGCTTCTTCGAGCCAGTCGAGCAGTTGTTTGAAATCGTCTTCAGTTTCGCCAGGAAAGCCGACGATAAAAGTGCTGCGCAACGTCAGTTCAGGGCAGATAGTGCGCCAGGCCTTGATGCGCTCCAGTGTGTTCTCGGCATGGGCCGGACGCTTCATCAACTTGAGGATGCGTTGGCTGGCGTGCTGAAACGGAATGTCGAGATACGGCAGGATGCGGCCTTCGGCCATCAGCGGAATGATGTTGTCGACATGCGGATACGGATAGACGTAGTGCAGGCGTACCCAGACGCCGAGATGCGCGAGCGCCTCACACAGACCCAGCATGTTGCCCTTCACCGGCTGGCCATTCCAGAAACCGGTTTTATATTTGATGTCGACGCCGTAGGCGCTGGTGTCCTGCGAGATTACCAACAGCTCCTGCACGCCGGCAGCAACCAGACGTTCGGCTTCAGCCAGTACATCTTCCACCGGACGGCTGACCAGATCGCCGCGCAAGGACGGAATGATGCAGAACGAACAGCGATGGTTGCAGCCTTCTGAAATTTTCAGGTAAGCGTAGTGACGTGGTGTCAGCTTGATACCCTGTGGTGGCACCAGATCAATGTGTGGGTTGTGTTTGTTCAGCACCGGCTTCGGGA
>JAZKEH010000247.1:2956-3405 GCA_040387155.1 Pseudomonadota bacterium
ACTTCTTCGTAGGCGTGGGGGCCGGTGACGCTAAGCACTTGCGGATGTACGCGCGTAATTTCTTCCGCGTTCTTACCCATGCAACCGGTGACAATGACGCGACCATTCTTGGTGACCGCTTCACCGATGGCATCGAGCGATTCTCTTTTTGCGCTGTCGATAAAACCACAGGTGTTGACGACCACGACGTCGGCGCCTTCATAGCTCGAGACGATGTCGTAACCTTCCAGCTTCAGCTGGGTAAGGATGCGTTCGGAATCCACCAGCGCCTTTGGGCAGCCAAGTGAGACAAAGCCGACACGTTTGTTGGATTCTTTGATGACGCTGGTTTCTTTGCTGCTTTTCATTGGGTTTACCGATCCAGTATCTTTGCGCGATGACTCATCGCTGCAAACTACCGGTTAACTGCTTTCTGTTTAACTACAGGGCCAACTTGATTGTTGTCATGG
>JAZKEH010000248.1:0-1944 GCA_040387155.1 Pseudomonadota bacterium
GTGTTGTTCAAAAATAATTCGCTGAGGAGTTCGTCATGTACAAGATGACTGCACTGAACCAATATCAACGCGTCGATCTCGAAAGCAAGGTCGCGATGTCGACGCCACACACGCTGATCAGCATGCTGCTCGACGGCGCACTGAAGAAAATCGCACTGGCCAAGGGTGCTGCCGCCCGCGGTGACATTGCACAGCGTGGCAACTGCATCAGTTCCGCCATCAACATTGTCGACAGCCTGCGCGCGGCGCTCGACATGAAGGCCGGCGGCGAAGTAGCCAACAATCTCGAAGCGCTCTACACCTACATGGAACGCCGGCTGGCCGAAGCCAACCGCAAATCCGACCTCGGCATACTCGGCGAAGTCAGCGACCTGCTGCACGAAATCAAGAGTGGCTGGGACAACATGCCTCTGGCAGGCAGGGGGCTGTAACTTGTATCTGGTCGCAAACACCGGCCTGCCGGACATGGCAGCCAAACACGAAATCCATCAGCGTCGCCAGCGTGTACAACTGGCGCGGCTGCTGCAGATCACCGAAAAAATGCTGGAGTGCGCGCAGGAAGGCGACTGGCTGACGGTCGAAGAACTGGAAGCCTTGCGCAAGACGGAACTCGATGCGTGCTATGACCTGCAACAGCAACAGCCGTCGCTGTTGATTGCGGAAGCACTCGCAACGCTGCTGTACCTGAACGACCAGATCGTCGGCCTCGTAAAGGTGGCCCGCAGTCGTCTGGTCGTCAAACACAACAACGAGATGCGCAACAAGGCCATCATCGAGTTGTACCAGGACGATCTGGCATGAACATGCAGACGGGCACCGGCATGATGTACGAAGGCATCCTCTCGCTGATGCTGGGGCCGGTTGCCATGTTGCCGCCGCCGAACCTGTTGTCGACCATCAACGAGTCGAATGAAGTATTGCTCGACAATGTGTTGCTGCTGGATGAGAAGAAGCACGATCACGATGAAAGCGATGAAGTGATGCAGGAGCTGAAACGACAGGATCTGAAGATGAAGCTGATCCTGGAGTTGCTGAGCATGCTGCTGGTGCAGAACCAGTTGTTGCCAGCGGCGGGCATGGTTCGCTTTTCCGGCGAAACCGTCAGCGTACCGGCTGCGGGCCGTACTGAATTCCCGAAGAGCAGCTGGGTGCAGCTGTCACTCTACATTGATCCTGCCTTGCCAAAGCCGTTGACACTGTTCGCTACGGCGATGGGCAACACGGAAGAATTCAATGCGTCCGGCAATACCGATGGAGGCCCTGAAATCTGGCAGCAGTACCAGCTGCAGGGGCTGAGCCAGCCGGTGCAGGACAAGCTTGAGAAACTCATCTTCCGCCAGCATCGGAAAACGGTTGCGCAGTCCAAGCGGCTCGCTGCTGCGGGTTGATGGTTGTAGCGTATTTCCCGTGTTATATCGTTGTTACAAGATTGAAACAGGAATGTTGCGTGCCTCCAGTATTGAGAGAACCGTAGCATTATTTTCAATCATTGCTTGGCGATGAGTGAGACACACCGGTAGTCTGCGGATTCCTCCTTTTCACTCTAGCCATGTAACAGATTTGTATGGCTATCACTCGCGTACCGGAGTCGCCACCCACGTGCAGCTGCTGAATAGATACGAAGAACTATCCGTAGGTCTGGAGAGATTTGCCAAAGTCGGCACCGACCAGAAATACGGTGTCATTCTGAAGATACGCGACCCCGAAATCGCCACCCAGTTCGAGCAGTACATGCTGGCGAACTGTTTCGTTCACTTCGTCGTCCAGAACGAAGAAGGCGCCGTCAACTTCCTGTTCGGTGAAGTAGCGTCAGAATCCAAGGTCCAGGACATCTACCTGCGATTCTCGCGGACTGCTGTCGCGCACTGAACCTGCAGGTGCTTCACGCTGGCTTGTTACGAAACATCCAGCGTGACTGTGGTCACACAGATCAATCCTGCGGTT
>JAZKEH010000249.1:0-3030 GCA_040387155.1 Pseudomonadota bacterium
CAGAAACCAAAGTATAGTGAATACCTCCGCCAAAACAGAAGCGAAAGATGCGATGATAGGGTGCGCCCCGCCCCATGCGATTGAACTGCCTGCAATGACAATTTCCAAACCCTCCCTTTCGCTGTTTTCCCGCTGGTTCTTCCTTCAGTTCGTTGGTCTGTGTGCCGGCGTCGCAAGTGTGAGTCCTGCCGCCTCGGCCCAGTGGTTTGGCGACGCCGCACTGGAAGCAGTCAGCACGGACAACGTCTCGCGCTCACCACTCACCGCCCATGCCGACGATGACCAATCGCTGCAGCTGTCCGCACGCGGCGGCCGCTACCTGCAATTGGCGGACTACACGGGACTGGAACTGCAAGCCACACTGGCGCGCCAGCAGAGTCACCATTTTTCCGGCCTGTCCAATACGCGTGCCGGTGCCACCGCCATGCTGAGTCACAAGTTCGGGTTGGGCGACAGAGTACCGGTGCTGTCGGTGACGACCGGCGTCGAACGCAGCCGCTACAACGAAGACCTGCGTGATGCCTGGACCTGGACGACGGTGCTGGGCTACCGCCAGCGACTGACGGATCGCCTGCAAGCGAATCTCTCCGCTGGCTATGAGCAACAGGACGGCGATCACAACATGATCAAGCCGGTAGTCGCGCCGGCAGTGCCCAAATCCGGCTCGGTGTGGGACGTGAATGCGCTGACGCTTGACGTTGGCGCCGAATGGGATCTGGGTCCTTCATCATGGCTAGCCGCTTCATTGGGTTATCGCGATGGCGACACCGTGGCGTCCGTGCTGCCCTATCCTTTCATCCTGAGCGAAGCTACTGCCGTGACTGTCGATCCTGCGTTCGCGCCAGGCGTAGTGGCTTATCGTCTCGACGCGAGCACTCGCAGTTTCGCCGTGGACTGGAATCTGGCGCTGTTCGACACAGCAACGTTCTATATCGGCGTTGAGCGCCAGTTCACCCGCAGCGACAGGGCGCTCGACTATCGCACCGGTATACTCCGCACTGGCCTGCTGTACAGCTTTTGACGTTCATCCACCGGATTCTGTCCCATGCATGCAGCACTGAAAATTTTCTTGTTTGCCTTGCCGATGATCGCGCATGTCGCCGCTGCGGCCACGCTGACGCTCACGTTGACTGATCAGGCAGGCCAGCCGGTGAATGACGCGGTGTTATCTGTCAGCACCATCAATGGCCAGCGCGCTGCCGTTACGCCGCAAACAGTGACTGTCGATCAGGTGGACGAAATGTTTGTGCCGCATGTGCGCGCAATCAGCACGGGCTCCACCGTCACGTTTCCGAATTCCGATCACATCCGGCATCACGTTTATTCCTTTTCCGACAGCAAGACTTTTGAGTTGCCGCTGTACATCGGCATCGAAGCCGCACCAATCACTTTCGACAAAGCAGGTCTCGTCACTCTCGGCTGCAACATACACGACCACATGCTGGGGTACATTCTTGTGCTCGACACGCCGCACTACGCTGAAGTGAACAGTGGTACGGCAACCTTGCAGAATCTTCCTGCCGGAGAACTTGCGATCGAAATCTGGCACCCGCGGCTTGATCCCGAAGCAGCAGTGCAATTGACGCTGACAGTCGGCGCCGACGAGACCGCCGCTATCGCCCGCCAGCTAACGTTACGACCCGAGCGCATGGTACGACGCGCGCCGCGTCGGGGCGGCTCGCGCTATTAACGGCTGCATACCCTGATGGGCTTTTCCTTTCAGCGTTTTCAAACCCGGCTGCTGGTATTTTTACTGCTACCGCTACTGCTGGCACTGGCCGCTGTCTACCTCGCAGTTGACCGCGCCAATCGCGCCAATGCACTTGAGTTGATCCAGCGTGACCTTACCCTTGGCGTCAATAACTTCAATAGTGCAATCGTTGATCGCAATATAAATCTCGCTATCGCGGGCGAAGCACTTACCGGCGACTTCGCATTCCGACAAGCATGGAATACTGATCGCGCCACGCTGCTGTCGGCGATGAACAATCTGCTTGGCCGCCTCGTTACGGCGGACTTCATTGCCATGGCAGATTCTGACCAGCGTCTGCTGCTGGCCGACACGCACCGTCCACAACTTGCTGATGTCTCCCCCGAATGGCTACCGTTGATCGAGCAGGCAGAAGCGCTAGATCGTCAGGGTGAATACCCGGAAGCTGCCGACGTCATTGTGCTGGATGGGCGTCCTTACCATCTGACTGTACTGCCCTTCCTCACGCCGGATCTCGAAGGCTGGATCACCCTCGGTTTTGAAATCGGTGAAAACTTCACGAGGACATTCAAGGAGTCTGTCTCTGCCGACGTCAGTGTGCTGTATCAGAACGGCGCCAATAATTGGCAGCTCAGCGGCTCCACGCTGCCTGCAGAACTGCAAGCAGATCTGGTTGCTGCCATCGCCGGCAATGGCGGAAACACCACACCGTTGCTCAATCTTGCTGGTGTTGATTACGTCACACTTGCCAGCCCAATCAGCAGCGACAACAGCAGCGTAAAAGTTGTGTTACAGCGCTCACTCGCTACCCAGCTGGCTCCCTATGAAGAACTGAGCAAACGTCTGCTGGCAATTTTTGGCATTGGTCTTGTCGCCGTGATGGGCAGCATGATGTTGGTGTCGCGCAATGTAACCAGCCCGCTGCAACTACTGACCGCCGGTGCACGGCGCATCGCCACGGGTGATTATCACCAGAAGGTTGCCATTCCGCACAAGGATGAAGTCGGCGAGCTGGCCTCTGCGTTCAATGCGATGGCAACCGGCCTCGCCGAGAAAGAGAAAATGCGCGACCTGCTCGGCAAAGTCGTCTCTCCCGCCATCGCCAACGAACTGATGAGCCGCCGCCCCGAACTCGGCGGCGAAGAACGCGAAGTGACAATGATGTTCACCGACATCCGCGGCTTCACCACGCTGTGCGAAGGGCGCTCACCACAAGAAATTCTATCGCTGCTTAACGAGTACTTTACAGCGCTGTCCGCTGTGATCGAACAACACGGCGGCGTGGTCGACAAATACATCGGCGATGCGGTGATGGCCTT
>JAZKEH010000249.1:3040-7162 GCA_040387155.1 Pseudomonadota bacterium
GCCCCAGTGTTCAGCATTGATGCACCAGTGCGTGCGATCCGCACCGCACTCGCCATCGCACCGGCACTGGCGACACTGAACCAGTCGTTGGTCGAGCGTGGTTTGCAGCCCATCAGCATGGGCGTTGGTATCAACACCGATCAGGTAGTCGTCGGCAACATGGGTTCGCAGTCGCGCTTGAACTACACAGCAATTGGCGATGGTGTGAATCTGGCCTCACGACTTGAAGGTTTGACCAAGCGTTATGGCGTGGCCGTCATCGTCAGCGAGAGCACCCGCATTCTGGCGCCGGAGTTTCTCTATCTCGAACTCGACCTGGTCCGCGTCAAAGGCAAGCAGGACCCGGTACGCGTTTACGAGCCGCTATGCACACTGACCGATGCCACGCCACTGCAGCTGCAAGTGGTGGCGCAGTTCACCGTGTTCCTGCAGCTCTGGCAGGCCGGCTTTTTTGCAAAGGCCGCCGCTGCCTTTGCCGAGTTTGTCGTTATTGCCAGCGACGTGCCCGCGCTGATGCAAGGCATCGTGCCGCTTTATCAGCAACGCGTGACGCAGTTCGTCAGCAATCCGCCCGCGCAGTGGGATGGCGTTGTCACCTTCGATGAGAAGTAGAGCGCGCGATGACGTCCCTCCGCAAATTCATCCACTGCGACTGCGACTGCTTCTACGCCGCCATCGAGATGCGGGATGACCCTGCCCTGAAGGGCCAACCAGTCGCGGTCGGCGGTGATACGCGCGGTGTTGTGGCCACCTGCAACTACGAAGCCCGCCGCTATGGCGTGCACTCGGCAATGCCAACCGCCACCGCGCGCCGCCTGTGTCGTGACCTCATCGTCATTCCGCCCAACATGGAAAAATACAAGCTGGCCTCGCGCCAGATCCATCGCATCTATGAAGACTACACCGACCTGATCGAACCGCTGTCACTCGACGAAGCCTTTCTTGATGTCACCAACAGCACGCTGTTGCGCGGCAGCGGCCAGTTGATTGCGCAGGACATCCGCCGCCGCGTGCGCGAAGAAATCGGCATCACCCTGTCGGCCGGTATCGCGCCGAACAAGTTCCTCGCCAAGATTGCCAGCGACTGGAACAAACCCGATGGCCAGTATGCGATTCCACCGTCGCAGGTCGCTGCCTTCATGCTGCCACTGCCGGTGAAGAAGATTCACGGTGTCGGCAAGGTAACCGCCCGCAAGATGCAACTGCTCAGCATCGATACCTGTGCCGATCTGCAGACCTACACCAAACCACAACTGCTCGAGATGTTCGGCAGCTTCGGCGATCGCCTGTACAGCCTGTGCCGCGGCGAAGACAACCGCCGCATCTCGATGGACAACGACCCCAAGTCCATCAGCGTCGAACACACCTTCGACGACGACTTGCAGACCGTCGAGCAATGCCTGGCAATGGTGCCAACCCTGCTGACACAGTTGCAGAAGCGACTCGACAATCGCCAGATCGCCCATGCCATCAACAAACAGTACGTCAAACTCAAGTTCAACAATTTCATCTCCACCACCGTAGAGCAGGTTTCATCGACACCGGATGCAGAAGCCTATCGCGATCTGTGTCGGACGGGCTTTGAACGCGGTGGTCTCCCAGTCCGCTTGATGGGGCTGGGCGTTCGGTTACGCAGTACCAACACCGGCTTCACGCAGATGGAATTACCACTGCATTTGTACTAACGAACACGAGCTGTACCCTCAAGCCAGGAGCGGGAGCAGGCACCCAAGACCGTCGAAGGCCATGGATGGCCTGAGAGAGCTACATGGACGTACTTGTGCGTGTCTTGGGTGCCTGCTCCCGCTGCTGGCCATAACCATTACAATGTTGTTCCACGCTTGAAGAGTCGTTATGTCCCGCTACCGCCCCCCATGGCCCCCTACATCACCGTAGAAGGCGAACAAGCCCTACGCGAAGAACTCGAACAGCTATGGCGCATTGAACGCCCGAAAGTAACGCAATCCGTGACAGAAGCCGCCGCCCAGGGCGACCGCTCCGAAAACGCCGAATACATCTATGGCAAGAAACGCCTGCGCGAAATCGACAGCCGCGTGCGCTTCCTGCGCAAACGTCTCGAAGTGTTGAAGGTCGTGCGCGAACTGCCAACCAACACCGGCAAGGTCTATTTCGGCGCGTGGGTGGAACTCGAAGACGAGAAAGGCAACAGCTTGCGCTATCGCATGGTCGGTCCCGATGAACTGAATTCCGCACTCGGCTACATCAGCGTCGACTCGGTACTCGGACGCGCACTGCTGGGCAAACCGGTGGATACCGAGATCAGCATTGAAACGCCAACTGGCAAACGGGAGTATGTCATCACCGCCGTCTCCTATCAGCGCCCTGATGACTAAGCCGAAAACATTGCAACACGTCACCATCATCGGCTTCCGCAAGGTGCTCGGCACCAGCGTGACAATTCCGATGGAGATGCTGAACGCGGCGGATCTGATCAAGCGCATCCAGGGTGGCAACTACCAGAAACTGCAACTGCAACTCGTGCATGCAGACCGCGGCAACATACAGCTGACTGCGGGCCTTGAGCTGGTATGCAAGCAAACGCTGGCCGACGTCAGCAAGACTGATCTGATCATAGTCCCGGCGCTGTGGGGCAGTCCGCGCGGTGTGGTACAGCAATATCCGCAGCTACTGAAGTGGTTGCAGGCACATGCCGACACGCCAGTCTGCGCGGTGGGCACCGGCAGCTACTTTCTTGCCGAAGCCGGCTTGCTCGACAACAAGGTGGCGACCACACACTGGTATTACTTCGACCAGTTCGCCAGCAGCTATCCCCGGGTCATTCTGCAGCGCGAACGTTTCATCACGCGCGCGGGTAATATCTATTGTGCCGGCAGTGTGAACTCGGTGCGCGACGTCATGCTGCACTTCATCGAGCTGCACTACGGCCAGGACATTGCCAACCAGGTGTCGCGCCATTTCACGCATGAGTTGAAACGGTCTTACACAGCGAGCTTTTTGAACCAGACGCCACAGCACTATCACGGCGACGAGACAGTCGTTGAAATACAGGACTGGCTGCACAACGCCTATCACGAACCCCTGACGCTGGAGAAAATTGCGGAGAAGTACAAACTCAGCGTGCGCACGCTGAATCGCCGCTTCAAACAAGCTACCGACAAGAGTCCTATGCAATATCTGCAACAGATACGCATGGACAACGCGAAGGAATTGTTGCGTAACAGCAATCTCGCCATTGCCGAGATCGCCTTCAACACCGGCTATGTCGACAGCAGCCACTTTGCGGCGCAGTTCAGGAAGAGCATGTCGGTATCACCCAGCGCCTATCGCGACCTGGTAAGGAAGAAACTGTTTCAGGTGAATCACGAGTTGGGTGAGAAGGAAGGCGGTGATTCGGTGTCAGAGTAACCAGCCTCGCTGTTGTTGGAGGGCGGTTAGTCTGACACCTTGGTTGAGGGAATTAGCAGGTCTTCAGCAGAGCAATCAACACGTCTGGCGAATTGCTGTGTGTACTGTCAGGCCTCTTCTTATGCTTCTTCTGCTGTTTCAGATACCAGAAGGGTCTCTTCCGGTTTGATATGACGCTGCGACCGCTGTTTACCGGTCACTGCCTTGAGACGACGTTCCACCGCATTGAAAGCATCACGGATCGCGACATAGATATCCTCGTGGGCATGTTTGTCGTGACTGTCGTGGGCGACCACGATGTCGTGATTGGGTATCAGGGCTTCAACGCCGACGTGATAGACCCGGCCTTTGTGGTGGTTGTTGTGGGGGGCTTCCAGGATAACCTTCAGACTCTGGATCTTGTCGCTGTACCTTGTCAGCTTTTCCAGACGTTTGTTAACAGCATGTGCTACTGCGTCACTATGCTCGATTCCGCGAAACAAAACTTGCGTATTGCTATTCATTGAATGCGCCTCCTGTACGCTGTTTATCGGATGAGGGAAGGCTATTCCACGAGGGAACAACTATCCCTGACTCGATACTACGCCCGCCGTAGAAGGGTCTGTCAAACGCTTTCCGCAGGGAAAATACCTGAGACGAAATATAGTTAATTAACGGGAAATATCGCTTGTGCGGGTGTGGGGGGAGTGCTTAGATATTGCATCTTTTTTTGTAGCACCTGCCTTTAAGGCATCA
>JAZKEH010000249.1:7184-7391 GCA_040387155.1 Pseudomonadota bacterium
GAGCCTTCTAGAGCAGTGATACATTCCCTGATTTCGTAAAAACGTTGAGCGGAAATAGATCTATCTGAATTTTAGATATAGGGAATTGGGATGGAGATCGATTAGTTCAGTTTGAATCGCAGCACGAATCCATTCTCAACCTCCCGAACCCCACGCAATTCTGGAGGAGCAGGCGGCGGCAGACCTTTTCCGGAACCTCGAAGGCCA
>JAZKEH010000250.1:0-5355 GCA_040387155.1 Pseudomonadota bacterium
CTTTGTTGTCACCGGCGCGAATGAAGCCCTGCAATTGTTGCAAGGCATCGACGGGCGGTTTCGGATCAGAGTCATCCACAACAACAAAGGGGGCTTCGAACAACACCAGCCGGCGCGCGTTGAGTCCTGCAGCACCCGCATACAAGGTCAATGCAGCTCCCGAAGAAAAGCCGCAAACGATCGGTGGTTCCGGACACAGCGCACAGATCGCCGCAAGATCCTCGATCTCCTTCTGCGGCGACCACGGCAGCGTGTTGCCACTCTGGCCGCGACCGCGCCGGTCCCAGACGTACACCGTGAAGTGCGATTGCAACACAGGCAACATCCCCGGCGTTGCACCTGCTTCTGTGTAGCAAAGCGCGCCATCGACCAGTACCAGCGGCGGACCACTGCCTGCCTTTTTCCATGCGATGGGGGTACCGTCCTTTGAAATCACCTTGTCCATTGGCACCTCACACTGCCAGCAAATCGTCGAGACGATCGAGCTGATCGGTGTAGCCGGCTTCGAAGCCCATTTCGATAATGGTTTGCATGTCGGTCACTGTGCTGAAGGTCAACGTTGTCGTCACCAACGTGGCATCGCCGTCGGCAGTGAACTGCACGAGCCAATGGCTGCTGGGCATTCCGGGTTTTACAGCACCCTTCTCGTCGCAGAAGCTGTCCTGCGCGGTGAAACTCTGCGGTGCGTTGATCTTTTCGTAATCGATACGGCTCCAGACCTTGGTGCCGTCGGGGCCGGTCATGTGATAGTGCCAATAGCCGCCTTCACGGAAGTCGATTGAATCGGTTTTGGCTGGCCACGTACGTGGTCCCCACCACTTGTCGAGCAAGTCGCGCTGGGTCCAACACTCCCACACGCGCGGCACACTGCCCTTGAACGAACGTTTGACGATGAGCTGACGATTGGCAATGTCTTTACTTACGCTTTGGTTTGGCATGCGGCTTCCTCTGTTTCTCTTTGGTGCTGATGGGTTCCGATGTCTCAGCCAGCAAGGCATCGAGTTGGTCAAAACGGCTGTTCCACATCTGCTCGTAACGGGCCAGATGTTCCTGCGCAATCTGCAGTGCAGCGGGCACAACAATCACAATCTGCTCCTTGCCGCGTCGTTCCTTGCGGATCAGTTGCGCCTTCTCCAGCACCTTGATGTGTTTGGAAATGGCCGCGAAGGTCAGGTGGTAATACTCGGCAATGGCTCCAATGCTGAGCTCGGCCTGGGCAACCTGCTGCAAGATGCTGCGGCGGGTGCTGTCGGCCAGCGCCAGGAACAAATAATCGAGATTGGGATTTAATGTTGATTCAACCATATAGTTGAATGAAACCAGAACAGGCAACAACCGTCAATACCCTGTTTGCAGGGGTTATGAGGGGTATTGACGGTTTTCAGACAGGAGATTTGTTGCGTTAGGCCGCGACTTTGGCGGCTTCGTGGCGTTCGAGCAATTTGCCTACCCAGACCAGCAGGCATAGCGACGGAATCACCGCGACCGTGGTCAGTATGAAGAACACCGGCCAGTTGCCATCCAGGCCATCGATGATGGCGCCACTGTAGGCTGCCAGTGTTGTTCGCCCGAAATTGGATATCGAGCTCATCAACGCGAACTGGGTGCCGGTAAATGTGCGTGAGGTGAAGTACGAAATGAATGACACCGATGCCACGGTGACGAATGCGACGCAGAAGTTGTCGATAAACAGCGTGACGATAAACAACCACGGTATCGGCCCCATCACCGCCATCAGCGCATACAACAGATTCGACGCCGCCATCGCGATGCCGCCAATCATCAGGCCGCGAATGATGCCGTAGCGGGTGTTGATCAACGCACCCAGCAACGAACACACGACAGTGAACAGACCACCAATGAATTTGCTGTAACCGGCGATCTGATTGGTGGTGAAACCGAGGTCGTCATAGAACACCAGCGACATGCGGCCGAGAAACGCTTCCCCCATGTGAAAAGTGAACAGGAACAGCAGGATCATCAGACCCATCTGCAAACCGCAGCGCCGGAAGAATTCGCGGAAGGGCTCCACCATGGTTTGCACCAGCCAGTTGCGATAGACGAACTTTGTTTCAGCGACCTGCGGTTCTGCTACAGCCACTGGTGACTGCGCTGCGCCTGGCGCAAAGCGACCCTCTTCCATCTCAGGCAGCAATATCAGCAATACAATGACGCCGACGGTCAGCACCGCCCACACGCGATAGACCATGGCCCACTCAAGCCCCACCGTCTCACCACCGAGCAACAACGCCAGCGTGCCGCCGATAAAACCATAGCCAGACCACCAGCCCGCTGTTGCCATGGCGGATGCAAACGGCAACTTGCTTTCTTGTTCATCGGCACGAAACAGCAACACGCGATAACCGTCGATGGCGATGTCCTGGGTGGCGGACACGAAGGCAAAACCGAGGGCGACCAGCGCCATCTTGTAGAGTGAGACGGCAGGATCAGTGCCACTCATCAACAGCATCAGAATCACCAGCAGGCTTTGGCACAACAGCAACCAGCTGCGGCGCTGGCCGAAATACCTCGTGAGCAAGGGAATGCGCACCCGGTCAATCAGCGGCCCCCACAACCACTTGATCGCGTACATGGTGCCGACCGCACCGAACAAGCCTACGGTTGTGCGGGTGACGCCTTCACTGCGCAACCACAGCGTCAGCATCGACCCGTGCAGTACCCACGGAAAGCCGCTGCAGAAACCGATCAGGAGGACTATCAGGAAACGACGGTCGCGCAACTGGGCCAGCGAAGCCAGCATCTTCATCATGGAGACGGTACAGCCTTCACCAGCGCGGGTGTGAATGGCGTACGACGAATACGGACACCGTTGGCAGCAAACACCACGTGGGTGATCGTCAGCCCGGGAGCGAAAATGTGGACCTTTCCGTCCACTGTCAGAGTAAGTGCAGCCACGCCAGAACCTTCGCATGAAGTTCGGGCAAGCATACCAGCACACGCGCCACTAAACAGCGTGCTGGCAGCCTCTGCAGGTGTGCCATCGCAACACCTGCAGGGCCTGTGCAGACCGGCCTTATTGCGGCCAGATTTCCTCGGCCAGCTCAACCACCAGCCGCAGCTTGGCAGCCTGCTCGGCAAAGCTGAGGTCGTTGCCTTCAAAGGTGCTGGCAAAGCCGCATTGCGGGCTCAGACAGAGCTGGTCGAGCGCGATGTATTGCGTGGCCTCCTCGATACGACGCTTGATCGCATCCTTGCTTTCCAACACCGGCGTCTTGGAGCAAATCAGACCCAGCACGACGCTCTTGCCCTTCGGCACAAAACGCAGCGGACTGAAATCGCCGGAACGGGCGTCGTCGTATTCGAGGAAGAAGGTATCGACGTTGCACTGGTTGAACATCACATCGGCTACCGCTTCGTAGCCGCCCTCTGCGGCCCAGGCACTGCGATGATTGCCACGGCACAGATGCAGACCAATGGTCATGTCGGCCGGCACCAGTTTGACGCTCTCTGAAATCAGCCAGGCATAGAGTGCAGGCAAGGCATTGGGATCTTCGCCCTGCGCCCTGGCACGTTCACGATGGGACGGATCACACAGGTAGGCCAGGTTGGTGTCGTCCAGATGCACATAGCGGCAACCCAATGCGTAAAGCTCCGCCAGTTCCTGTTGAAACACCTGCGCAAGATCACTGAAGAATTCATTGAGGTCGGGATAGGCCTTCTCATCAATGCCTTTGCGGCCACCGCGGAAGTGCAACATGGTGGGTGACGGGATACAGACCTTCGGCACAAAGCCAGGTGCTACCACTGACTGCAAGTACTTGAAGTCACCCGTGGCAACGCCATGCGTGCGTTGCAACTTGCCGGTAACCGTCAGCACCGGCGGCACCAGCGTCACATCCTTGTTGCCACCACGGAACTTGATCTCGTACTTGGCGAGTTCGGATTTGACACCGCTGATCTGCTCAAGAAAATCCACATGGAAAAACGTGCGGCGTTGTTCGCCGTCTGAAATACCCTGCAAGCCAGCGTCCTGCTGTATTTTGACAATTTCACGGATGGCCGTGTCTTCAGCGATAGCGAGATCAGCCTTGCTGATCTGTCCCTGCTGAAAGGCAATGCGGGCTTGTTGTAGTGCTGGGGGTCTTAACAGGCTGCCAACATGGTCGGCACGGAATGGAGGGTTCAACTTCTGTTTTTTTAACTGCTGTTCCAATGTGACATTCGACTGCATAAACACAAACTCCTTGTTTCATTCACTACTCCCTTTTGTTCTGTTTTATATCCTGGTTCATATGAAAGCCCGCATCAGCGAGCCTGACTTGAAAGTAAACCTTGCCGCACCGGTCAGTACGCTTGGTACGCCGCAAAATTCACAGGCGCGCACACTAACCATCAAACATGGAAGCAATATAAATGCCACGCAAAAACATCTTCCGTAAGACGCTTGCCCGCACGCTGTTAAACCTTGCTGTCGTACTGAGCGGTTCGGTATTGATGCACAGTGCACATGCCCAACAACCACAAGCATCCGGCAAGGTTCGGATGTATCTGCTCGACGGTGGCCAGATAAACGGTCTCGATCCTGCGGAGTTCAATTTCAAACGCGAAGAGGTAAAAGAGACTGACTTCGTCGTCACCAGCGAACTGATCGTGCACCCTAATGGTGTGTTGCTGTGGGAAGCTGGTGCAGTGCCTGACCATGAACTGCCAGCAGACGGCTCGACGTTTACCGAAGGTCCTGTCATCGTGACGAAGTCGCTGGCCAGCCAATTGGCGGCGATCGGTTACAGCATGGACGATGTCGATTTCTTCGCGATGTCGCATCTGCATTCCGATCACAACGGCAATGCCAACGACTTTGCCAAGGCCAAATGGATCGTGCAGAAAGCTGACCGCGATATGATGTTCGCTGGCAAGGAAGTGCGCATCATGGTGCCGGCTTACTTTGCAGCACTGAAAGATGCCGACACTCTTCTGCTCGACAATGAAGACCACGACGTGTTTGCCGATGGCAGTGTGCGCATTATCTCGGCGCCCGGTCACACTCCAGGACATCAGGTATTGCTGGTCAACCTTGTCGACTATGGTCCGGTACTACTCGCCGGCGATCTCTATCACTACCCGGAAGAAATCGAAACTGGCCGCACACCGACGTTTGAATACGATCCTGCGACTTCAGCGATCTCGCGCGCAAAGATTCAGGCGTTGTTGAAAGAGACTGGCGCGAAGATGTGGATAGGGCATGACAAGATGACGCATGCGGCGTTGAAGTTTGCTCCTGAGTATTACGAGTAGGCAGAACACACGCTGCTGCAAGCGCAAGGTGAAGACAGGTTTCCGGGAACCTCGAAGGCCATGGATGGCCTGAGGGGTAGCGCCCCAGGGACGGGCTCG
>JAZKEH010000251.1:0-549 GCA_040387155.1 Pseudomonadota bacterium
CTGCATGATCACTCCTTGCTTCACGAACGCCTGCATCATTAATGGAGCTCCACCCTCACCGGGGCCTTCTCCCCCTCTGCCACTTCAAAATATTCAGCAGCCTTGAAACCGAACGGCTGCGCGATCAACAACTGCGGAAAACTCTGGAGGCTGGTGTTGAAGATGCGCACCGCACCGTTGTAGAAGCGGCGCGCGTACTGGATGTGATCTTCGATGTCGACGAGATCGTTCTGCAGCTGCAGGAAGTTCTGGTCGGCTTTCAGCTCGGGATAGGCTTCGGCGACGACAATGAGGTTGTGCAGTGCTGTTTCCACTTCGGCTTCCACCGCGGCCTTCTGCGGCAGGTGGGTGGCGGCTTCGCTGCGGGCGCGCAGTTCGGTCACGGCCATCAAGGTGGCCTTCTCATGCGCGGCATAAGCCTTCACGGTAGTGACCAGCTGCGGCAACAGATCATGCCGGCGCTTCAACTGCACATCGATGTCACTCCAGGCGGCCAGCACCTGGTTGCGATTGCCGACGAGCGTGTTGTAGACCCAGACAACGGCGCCC
>JAZKEH010000251.1:559-3508 GCA_040387155.1 Pseudomonadota bacterium
GCCCACGACAACGGCAAGGACGAGCAGGGAAACCAGCATGGGACGATCCCGGGGTGAATGTCCGCGGGAGAATATCGGTCAGTCAGTGCGGTGGCAATGGATGGGCGCGGAATCAATCAGTCAGCGAATGACGTTGACACTGCCAACATTGGCTTTGGCACAACTGTCCTCATAGCCTGCACGATTGTTGATGGTGTCGATCATCATCAAGGTGTAGTCCATATCAAGGGCGCGTTTGCCAAAGTCATCTTTCGCATTCAGCAGCGTGAGTTGTTCCTTGTCCATGAAATGGCAGGCGTGGAACCCTTCGCGTTTGCCCTGGTGGCGTGCCAGCACCGCAACGTTGAAAACCCCGTTGTCGCGCAGACGTTTGACGACCAGCTCCACGCGGCCATCCGGATGAAAGGTGCGTACCAACTCCACGTCACCGGTTTGCGCGGTGCCTGTCAGCAACACCCCGTGCAGACGGTAGTGTTCTTCCATGAACCAGGTAATGCGGTCGCGATATTCCCGTCTGTTCTCACGCAGCAATGCCTGGCGTTCGCGACGTATGGCATTGGCATAGTCCCCCTGGCGGAACAGCACGGCCGCGTAGGTGTCGAGATACATTGATTCCACCTTGTCAGTCAGCTCGCCGCTGTTGTTGTCGATGCTGGCGACAATGGGCTCCATGTACGCGGCAGCACGCTGCAATTGCCCGGCACTGCTGTTCATGTCGGTCGCGATCAACCAGGCCAGCGAATTGGCCTTGCCCGGTGTGTCGACGGTCTTCTCCAGGTGCGCGACCATCAGCTGACGCGTTTCCGCAGGCCTGTTCAGCACTGCGAAACTCAAGAGCGCGGTGACATACACCACGGCGATCACTTTCAGGGACAGCTGCGCTCCCTCTCCCATGTAAGTCCAGGCTGACAGCCTGCTTTGCGTCGAGCTGTCTGGGTCCGACGATGGCCGCAGCAGGAAAGCCATGAAAAGACCGACCAGGAACCCGCCGAGATGGGCATGCCAACCAATTTGTGCATTGCGCATCGGCCCCACCACACTGCTGATCAGGAAATAGAGCCAAAAGGCTTTGTGCAACGCAAAGCCTTGCGGAAACTCAGAGCGGTACCGCAGGCTCAATAGCGCCAGCGCACCGGCCACGCCATAGATTGCTCCAGACGCGCCCACTGCTACGCGAGCATCCATCAGCAGCACAGACAACACGGAGCCGCCGAGCCCGCTAAACAGATAGATCAGCAGAAATTTGCGCCCACCCAACAAGCGTTCGGCAAACAAGCCGAGCAAGGCCAGACTCGCTACGTTACTGATCAGGTGTGACCAACTCGCGTGCAGAAAAGGCGCCATAAACAAGCGCTGCCACTGTCCTGCTTTCAACAGGGGTTGCGACACGCCACCAAGTTCCAACAGGCCCACGGGGTTGGAACCATAGCCCATCAACAACCACTGCACGCTGAAACCCACCACCAACAGCGCCAACAGTATCCAGCTCACTATTGGCCTGGTCGCAGTGAGTACATTGGAGAGTTGTTGTCTGGCACTCAGCTTTTGCCAGTGAGCCACATTGACTGGATCGCTCTGCACGACTTCGCGAACAGCGGCCAGCAGGTCCACCACTGGCAATGCAAGCCTTCTCAGCGGATAGACCCAGCTGCTTCTGCCATTACTAATCAACAGTACCGCCTGCCTGCCCTTGCCGCGCACTTCAAAAGCAGTGAGATCGTGAAAGGCAAATTCCTTGCCCCGGGCCAGCCAGGTGGTAGGCACGTAAACTGAATCAGGGGTGACAACAATGTGATGATCGCGGCGTTGCCACAACAGCAACCGCACCACAACAGCAAGCAGCAGCAGTACCACAACAGGACCGATCAGAGTTCGCAGATTGTCAGAACCCAGGTCGCTGGTCGTCGCCAGTCTGGTCAAGTGCGACGCAACCAGAACGCCAATGGTCAGCGCGGCACCCGGCCAGTAATAGCCATCAAAAAAGCCTTCGCCTTTCCGGGTGATCGTGACAGAGGGAGTAATTGAAAAACTTTCGCCCGCTGAACGCTCCGCGCCCAGACTCATTGAATCAGTCATGCACCGCCTTCCTTTTTATTATTGTCGCTTCCTGTGACCAGCGGCGGCTTTTATAGCAGGAACATGGGGGGCGGGATCAAGAGGGTCAGAGTAACTTGATTCAAACTCAACGAAACAGCGCGGGATCGATAAAGTCAGCCATCGCCTTGTAGCCGGCATCACCCGGGTGCAGGTGGTCACCCGAATCGTATTCCTTGCGGATGATGCGCGGATTGGTGCCATTGCGCACCGCGGCTTCAAAATCGATAACGCCATCGTACTCCCCGCTCTCGCGTATCCACTTGTTGATCTCGAGGCGGATTTCGTCTTTCGCGGGTGAGTAATAGCCGGGTGCAACGCCTTCGAACGGCGTCAGCGTGGCACCGTAGATCTTGAGGCCGTTTGCGTGCGCGCGCGCAATGAGTTGGCGATAGCCGGCAATCAGATCCGCTGCTGTGCGCAGTGGGCCGGGGGGCGCGTTGGCTCCGGGAAATACCAGACCGCTGATACCAAGATCGTTGATCCCTTCGAGTACCACTACATGGGTGACGCCGGGATTTGACAGCACGTCACGATCAAACCTTGTAAGTGCGCTGGTGCCAGCGCCATCGGCCAACACCTGGTTGCCGGAGATGCCCTGGTTGACGACAGCAATCTTGCGGCCGCCGTTGCCGGTCGACACCCGCTCGGCAAAGTAGTCGGGCCAGCTGTGATAGGTGTGCGGAGTGGAGGCGGTGCCATCAGTGATGGAATCTCCAAAGGCCACCAGCACCGAGACATCGTCAGCAGTGCTGACATAGACGCCCGTCAGGAATTGCATGTTGGTGGTAAGTGTGGCGCCGGTCAGTGACGCTGCCTGCGTGAAGTCGCCTGCTGTCGAGACATAGCTGGTAC
>JAZKEH010000252.1:0-2412 GCA_040387155.1 Pseudomonadota bacterium
AAGGCGAAAGTGCAGACATAGCTTTTATGCCGTCAGGCATCCCCGGAAGCTATTCGATTCTGGCCGCATTATAGTCCAGCTTGCCAAAACTGCCCAAAAATCCGGCGAAAGATGCTACTTGGTCGAGCGTCAGGTCGTCTATTTTATGGCACCGGGTTGGCCTGAACCGAAGCCGGATTGATCAGCCGGTGGTGCCGCCACAGCAGCGCTGTCGTCAGCAACGCCATCAGCAGTGAGAACAACCAGATCCACGCCATCGCCTCGTTGAGGTCGCCGCCTTTGGCAGCAACCTGATTGCGCAACGCACCCCCAATGCCGGTCGCGAGACTGAGGCCTAGCGAAACGCTGAGACTGATGGCGCCGGCAACAAAACCTTCCTGGCCTGGAGTTGTGTATGCCATTGCCGTAGCACGCGCGGTGCTGAAACAAAGTCCCATGCCAAAACCGGCGCAGGCCATGACGGCGAAGATCGACAGTGCGGGCAGCCACTGTTCCAGCAACAGACCGAACAGCAGCAGGCTGAGCAACAGCAAACCGAGACCCGCCAGGAAACGTGCTGAGTACACCTGCAACCAGGAGGGCAGCCGATTGTGGGCAGAGAGCTGTGAGGTGACCATCCAGCTGATTGAGGCAGAGGTCAGCGCGAGACCGGCGCTCAGTGTGGTGAAGCCGCGCAGTTCGATCAGGTACAGCGGCTGCCAGGCTTCCAGTCCGTAGAACACCATGAAGCCCATCATGGCAATAAAGAGTGACGCACTTAGTGGGCTTTGCAGTCGTAGCCAACCGGCAGGCATGCAACGCGCCAACGGTGCGCGCACGAGGAAGAGCGCGAGCGGTATGAGTAACCACACGGCACCGACCGGACGACCGAAAGCATAGAGCATCAAGCCGGTTCCAAGCGCGATGGCGATGGCATCGATCATTATCACCAGTTGTTGCTTGCGGTGTTGTGCTGCCACAGAAGCTGGTTTGTCGAGATGCCGAATGCGAGGTGTGATCAGCAGAAAGGCAATGACGACTGGCAGCAGCTGGAAGACAAAGATCCAGCGCCAGCTCAGGTAATCCACCAGCACTCCGCCGATCAACGGCGCCAGCAGCGACGGAATGATCCACGCCACATCCATTGCGGCAACAGCACGCGGCTTCTGTGCCGGTGGACTCAACAAACTGATCAGTCCGAAGGCCAGCGTCCAGCCGATGCCGCCACCAACTCCCTGCAGAATGCGGGCTATCAAGAACACAGTAGTGTTCTGGCTCACCACGGCAAGCAGCAAGCCGCAGCAGAAAAAACCTGCGCCTGCTTGCAGCACCTGGCGCGGACCGGCGACATCGATGCGCTTGCCGGCCCATGCCATGCCGATGATGCTGGCCAATACATAGGACGCAATGATGAGGCCGTACCAGTCGGCCGCAGCAAGTTCGCCGGCAATGGCGGGCAGTGCAATCACCAGCACGAGTTCGTCGAACGCGTGCAATGCGGTGATCAGCAGTACGCCGAAGAGTACTGCGGGATTCACGTCTCAAACCTCCGGCCGTTTGCGGACAACGGCATTGTTGCGGGTACTGCTGTTACGGGCACTACTCTGTTGCTGCGACCACAGGCGACGGCATTGCTACCTTCACGCGTGACTTGTCGAGCAGCAGCATGACGGCTGCCATGATCAGATAGGCCGCACTGGCCTGCGGTGATACAGCAATGCCAACGGCTTCACCATGCATGAAGCCGAAGAAGGCAAGCAACCCGCCAGCGGCGCAGAACGCAGCTGCTTTCTTCAGGTTCTGGTCGATCATGTGCACAGCGATGGCACTCAACACGAGCCCGCCCAGAATGGCGCCGCCACCCATGTTGGCGAGGCCTTGATAGAAGACGCCGTTGCTTGCCAGCGCTGCCATATCAAGACTTTGTGCGGAAATACCGGCGACGCCGAGTGTGTTATCGATCTGTGTTTTTACCCACGCCGCAATGTGCGGCACCAGCGCCAGTACGATGGCGGGCGCATGCGCGCGCGGCGCTTCCTGGAACGCCTGCGAGCCAATCAACATGCCGATGTAAAGCAGGATAGGCAGAATGGCGACGACAGGAATCAAGGCGAGCAACACCGACAGAATGCCGAACCAGGTCAGCAGCAATATGGTGACACCGGTGACAGCGGAGTAACCGATGCGACCGCCCATGGCCTTCCAACCCGGATGACCGATGTACACCGCGTTGATGAACGGATTGCCCATCAGGCAACCAATCATGCTGACTACGCCATCCGCAGTAACAACGCGTTTGGTTGGATAGGCATCGCCAGCGGCTTCGGCGCTTTCAACGTTGTCCATGGCTTCAACAAGATCGTAGATACCAAAGGGAATTGCGGTGACGAGCAGGATGCCGACATATTCGAAGCCGGAGAAGACGTGGCCGAT
>JAZKEH010000253.1:0-5189 GCA_040387155.1 Pseudomonadota bacterium
CAAGGCAAGGAAGCGCACGTCACCGGCATTGAACTGCGCGCCGACATGGTCAAGCTCTGCAGCACAGCGGCCACGCAGCACAAGCTGCAGGGACTGCGCTTCGAAGAAGGCGATGTCCGCAGCTACACGCCCGCCAAGCTCGACGTGATGATCGCCCTGCATGCCTGCGATACCGCCACCGACTTCGCCATCCATCTCGGCCTGCGCGCCGGCGCCTCCATCATCATGTGCTCGCCGTGTTGTCACAAACAACTGCGTCCGCAGATGGAGAGTCCCTCAGTGCTGCGCCCGTTGCTGCAGCATGGCATTCACATGGGCCAGCAGGCGGAGATGGTGACGGATGGCCTGCGCGCCTTGCTGCTGGAGGCCGAAGGCTACGACACGCAGGTGTTTGAGTTCGTGGCGCTGGAGCACACCAGCAAGAACAAGATGATTCTGGCAGTGAAGCGCTCGCAACCGCTCAGCGCCGCGCGACATGCCGAACTGCTCGCGCAGATCGCAGAAATAAAACAGTTCTACGGCGTGCGCGAGCAGGAGCTGGAAACGCTGCTGTGCGCGGTGTGATCCGCAACAAAACGCCCTTGAAATCGCGCAGCGTTACCAATCTCCGTTACATAGCTGCTACCAATCCGTGAGAATTGAGGTTTAACGGGCAAGCTTCAACCTATTTTGGCTAAACCCCTGTTTGAGGGCCGATGTTACTGGCGCTGGCCCCGACTAGAGGCCATGCTGTGGTTGAAGTCTGTAAGCCAGCTGTATCCCGCCTTTCGACGTCCCTTCCCACCGCCCCGCCCCACAGCTTGTCAGCGTTCCTCTTGTCGGATTCCTTTCCGAGCCAACGATACAAAAATTCTTTTGCAACGGCCTTGCGCGCGCCGACTTTCAAGCTGCGTCAACACCCCAGCAACACCAGGATGAAGCTCCATGAAGCGAGGTTCCCCAACCGATATTGCCGCCGACGCCGATAGCAGCAAAAACTCGCTGCGTGCCGCCGCCAAAGCCACGCGCAAGGACAACTTGCTCAAGACAGGCGCCCTGCAAAACGCCATCCTGAACAGCACCGACTTTTCCAGTATTGCCACCGATGCCAGCGGTGTCATCCAGATATTCAACGGCGGTGCTGAGCATATGCTCGGCTACACCGCCGCCGAGGTATTGAACCTTGTCACGCCGGCCGACATCTCGGATCCCCAGGAATTGATAGCGCGCGCGAAAGCCCTGAGTCTTGAATTCGGCATGCCGATCACACCCGGCTTTGCAGCATTGGTATTCAAAGCTTCCCGTGGCATCGAGGACATCTACGAGCTGACCTACATTCGCAAAGACGGTAGCCGCTTTCCGGCAGTGGTGTCGGTCACCGCATTGCGCAATGAGCAGGATCACATCATCGGTTACCTGTTGATCGGCACTGACAACACGGCCCGCCAGCAGGTGGATGCAGCGCGCCAGACCAGCGAGGCACGCGCGGATGGCATTATCGCGTCCGCACTGGATGCCATCGTGGCAATCGATTCCAACAAGCGCATCACGCTGTTCAATCTCGCCGCAGAGAATATGTTCGGCCTTACCTCCGCCGAAGTGCTGGGGTCCAATCTGGACCGGCTGATTCCCCTGCGTTTTCGCGCCACCCACAATGGAAAAATAAATGCGTTTGGCGAAACCAATTCAGGCAAACACATCATGGGCAAACCCGGAACCATATTCGCGCTGCATGCTGATGGCCGCGAATTTCCGGTAGATGCTTCTATTTCCCAGAATCAGTTGAACGGCGAAAAAATGTTCACGGTGATGCTGCGCGACATCACCGAAAGAAGGAAGTCCGAGGAGTCTGTGCTCAAGGCAGGCGCCCTGCAGAATGCCATTTTCAACAGCGCCAACTTTTCCAGTATCGCCACCGACGCCAGGGGCGTGATCCAGATCTTCAACGTTGGCGCCGAGCGCATGCTTGGCTATACCGCCGCCGAGGTGATGAACCTGATCACTCCCGCCGACATCTCTGATCCGCAGGAAGTGATCGCGCGCGCCACGGCCCTTAGTCTTGAACTCGGCACGCCGATAACCCCAGGCTTTGAAGCGCTGGTGTTCAAAGCCTCCCGCGGCATTGAAGACATCTACGAGCTGACGTACATCCGCAAGGACGGCAGCCGCTTTCCGGCTGTTGTGTCGGTTACCGCACTGCGCGATGCGCAGGAAAACATCATCGGTTATCTGTTGATCGGCACTGACAATACCGCTCGCAAGCTGGTAGAAGCAGAGCAGAGAAAGCTCGATCAGCGACTGCGCGACCAGCAGTTCTACACGCGCTCGCTCATTGAATCCAACATTGACGCGCTGATGACCACTGATCCGTCAGGCATCATTACCGACGTCAACAAACAGATGGAAGCGCTGACCGACTGCACGCGCGATGAGCTGATTGGCGCGCCGTTCAAGAATTATTTTACAGATCCGGAGCGGGCCGAAGCGGGCATCAATCGGGTGCTGCGCGAAAAGAAGGTCAGCAACTACGAGCTGACTGCCCGTGCTCGCGACGGCAAGGAAACCGTGGTCTCCTACAATGCCTCCACGTTCTACGATCGTGACAGAACCTTGCAGGGCGTGTTCGCTGCCGCGCGCGATATTACCGAGCGCAAGGTGCTTGACCAGGCACTGCAGGAAACCAACGTCGAGCTGCAGAGCGCCAAGGTGTTGGCGGAGAAAGCCAATCTCGCCAAATCGGATTTCCTGTCCAGCATGAGTCATGAGCTGCGCAGCCCGCTCAATGCCATCCTCGGGTTTGCCCAGTTGATCGAGTCTGATCCGGTGCCACCTACTGCCTCCCAGAAGCGCGGGATCGACCAGATCCTGCACGCCGGGTGGTATTTGTTGGACCTGATCAACGAAATTCTCGATCTCGCGCAGATCGAGTCTGGCAAACTGTCGTTGTCGCTTGAATCAATATCGCTGACCTCGATCCTGCAAGAGTGTGAAGCGATGATCAAACCCCAGGCGCAGAAGCGCGGCATCAGCGTGACCTTTCCTCCGCTGCATGCCCAGTATTGTGTGCGCGGCGACCGCACCCGCGTGAAACAGGTGCTAATCAACCTGCTATCCAATGCGATCAAGTACAACCGGCTGGACGGTACGGTAGTCGTGAGTTGCATCACCGACAGCCCGGCCCGCGTTCGCATTTGCGTTGAAGACAGCGGCGAAGGCCTGACCCCGGACAAAATTGCGCAACTCTTCCAGCCCTTCAACCGGCTTGGACAGGAGTTGAATGTCGGCGAAGGTACCGGCATCGGCCTGGTGGTCTCCAAACAGCTCACCGAATTGATGGGGGGCGTTATCGGTGTCGAAAGCACGGTCGGCAAGGGTTCGGTATTCTGGATTGAAATGAACCGGGTGACTGAACTCCAACTTGCCGTCGAAACAGCAGCGCCGATCACCATCGCTCCGGCGGCCGTTGCAGTGGCGGGTGAAATGCGCACGGTGCTGTATGTAGAGGACAACCCCGCCAATTTGATGCTCGTCGAGGACCTCATCACACGACGGCCCGACATTCGCTTGCTGAGCGCACGCGATGGCAACGAGGGCGTCAAGATTGCGCGAGCCTCGCGCCCCGACGTCATCCTGATGGATATCAATCTGCCGGGAATCAGCGGCGTCAAGGCCATGAAGATATTGGCAGAAGACCCAACGACGGCTGACATCCCGATCATTGCGCTCAGCGCCAATGCAATGCCGAGCGATATCGAGAAGGGACTGGCGGCCGGATTCTTCCGTTATCTGACCAAGCCAATAGTGGTCACCGAATTCTTCACAACGCTGGAGATGGCGCTGCAGTTTTCCAATGCGCGCTTATTGCGCAGCCAAAAAGTGGAAAAGCCCTGAGGGCCCGTCTCACTGCAGGATATTGCGCTTCAGAATCAGCCACTCACCGTTCTGTTTGACGACCGTATCTTCGTAAATCCCCATGCCGGTGACAGTGAAGGGTCCACCTGAAGGGCCGGAGACAACCTGCCAGTACGAGCGATGATGCGCGGTGGTGGCATTCTCAAACTCGATCATCGTGTTTGAGATGGAGTGGTATCCCTTGATTGCAGGCGTGGCAGCTGGCGCACTTTCCCTGCGCTGCTTTGCACCGGTGATGAAGGTTCTGATCTCGCCGCGTCCGTGCAAGACGTTGCCGGGAAAGCTGAACTCCGCAGCTTCCGCAAACACACTGACATAGCCTTCGACATCCAGCGCATCGTATACGTGAGCGTACTTCACGATCAGTTGCTGGATCGCCACAGTGTCCGCTGCGCGCGTATCTTCGGCGGCAAGCGTGGGTGGGGCAATAGCAACAGCGAGCATGAACATTCCAACGACCGCGTACTTCAGCATGTGCAGCATACGTAACTCCTCAGGGGGTTTTTGTTGTTCCTGCAAGACCTAGCGCGCGCCAACCTGTGTGACCCAGGCGGCGCAACGTGGCAATGTTCTTTTCAAATATGGAAGACGCATCCGGAAAGGCGTCGACAGCCTGCGTCACACTCGCCTCACGCAACAGATGCAGCATCGGGTACGGCGAGCGATTGGTGTAATTGTCGATGTCGTCGGGCTCTGTGCCGGCAAACTGATAAAGCGGGTGGAAACTGGCAATCTGGATCTCATCCTGCACATCGAGCTCAACCAGCAAGTCATCCGCCTCTGCCAGAAAATCGTTGTAATCGAGAAAGTCATTGAGAACGCCCGGATGCATTAGCAGCGTTGTCTCAATCTGGTCTGCTGGCGTTTGCATCAATAATTGGAGTTCGCGCTGCAGGTCCAGCTGCAACGCCTCGGTCGTAGTAGCTGCACTCACCACATAACGTATCTGCTTCTTGACGTGCACCGCCTTGGCAAACGGACACAACCCAAGACCAATAACCGCTTTCTCCAGCCATTGTTGAGTGGCGGCAATGATGTGTGCATCTTCCACGCTGCTAGACATGGCGCGGTGCTTCCCCGGGATACAGCGTGTGCACGTCATCACTCTGCCAATAGCGCTTGCTGTCGATATCCATCAAGGTGACAGGGCCGGTAAAGCCGGCCCCGGTATCGAGATTCCACACGCAAGCGGCTTGCATTGGCTGCTTGCTGCCAAGATGGATGGTGGGCGTGTGGCCGATGAACACTTCGGGATACAACTTCAAACGCGCGGGATAACGCGTACTGTCCTTTGGCAA
>JAZKEH010000254.1:0-3601 GCA_040387155.1 Pseudomonadota bacterium
GTGTGCCAGTGTTCGGCGTGCTCCAGACGCAACGCGACCCATAGCGTCTCGCCCGCTACGGCTGCCGTAGTTTCCGGAATGAAGCGCGCCTTCACATGCTCGCTGGCTTGCTCATCGCCGGCAACGCCTTCGACCACCGGGGCATTCTGGGCCTGCACCGACACAGACAGGCACGAGGCCAGCAACGCCGACAGCAGGTGTTTATAGACTTTCATTGATCCACTCCAATAACGCTGTGCTGACAGCGTCGGGTTGTTCCATCGTAGCCATCCTGTACCGGATGCGCATTGCTGTCCATGACCGCAAAGCGTTCGATTGCCTTTCGATTGGCGGCAACCATTCAG
This sequence comes from Pseudomonadota bacterium, assembly GCA_040387155.1. Taxonomy (GTDB): domain Bacteria; phylum Pseudomonadota; class Gammaproteobacteria; order Pseudomonadales; family Pseudohongiellaceae; genus CAILUG01. The sequence goes on from JAZKEH010000254.1 coordinate 345, forward strand.
CGCAACTTCTTATTCAGCCACCAGCACTTCCGGCTTGGTGCTTTGCAGAATGGCGGTGATGGTTGCCCGCTCCTCCGCCGGCAGTTCAAAGCGCGGCAGCAATATGGAGTCGCCCGCCAGCACTGCCTTTATGTCGCGGAACAACAGTGTTTTGACGGGTTCAGCGAGCGCGTCGACCGCAGCAGAGTAAATCAGATAACTGAGACGATAACGGAAAGTACGACTCTGCAAATCGAACTGGCGCAGGGACAGCCCGTCAGCGGTGGCAGGGCCACGTTGCTCAAACCACTCGCGATAGCCGGCATTGCCTTCCACTGCATCCGCCAAGGGAGCTTCTTCCACCATGAATAGCCCTTGCAGCACTGGCATCACCAATGGTTGCAGTTGGGCGTCATCCGCATTGGGGTTTTCTGCCAGCAGTTTGCGACTTTCATAATTGAGTCGCACGAGACGATTCTGTACATCAACCTGATGCTGCAACACCAACAGGGCAATGATGTCGCTGGTCTGACGTGGATAAATCGCCAGATCTGCATAGGTATCTAGTTTTTCCTGGTTGGTCTGTCCCACCCATGGACGCTTCGCCAGCACTGCTACATCGGTGACGATAAAGTTGCCGAGATGCGTTTGTTTGCCGCTGTTGCCGGTGACATACCAGCCACCCCAACGCTGCTCAAGCGGCGTCGACATGTCGGTGATCTCACTCAACTCGTGTGACACAACATTGCCATCGGCACCGGCGATAACCGAGCTCAGCATGAAGCGCGGTACCCCACCGCCTGTCATCGAATAGGAATCGTGGCAACGCAGGCAACGACTGGTTTCCTGCTTGAACGGAGCCTCGGCGGCAGCGTCCTGGCTTACGTCGAAGAATACCGGGCCCTGATTGGGGTCCATCGCCGCTACTTCCAGGGAACGACTGCCGGGCACAAAGCCCACATAGACTTCGTCATTGAAGAACAGCGAACGCGGTGTCTGTGGCGCGATGAAGCGCTGCTTCAGACTACTCTTGGAAAACACCAGCACCTGCGACGACGGATCGATGTCCAGCTCCTTCAGCAAGGCGTCGAGATAGCCACGGCTGTCGGTGGCTGGCAATTTCTGACCGCTCTCGGCCAGGCGCTGCATCAGTTTGGTATAGGTATCCGTGGGTGGCGTGCGGCCATAGCCCATCTGCGGATATTCCTTGTCGTACAACTCTTGTGCCGAGGCCAACTGCCCCGCTGCGAACACGCCCAACAGAACGCCCGCGACCCAGGTTCGCCAGCCGGATCGAACCGCTGCATTCACTCGTGTTTCATAGGGAAATGCCTTCATACGAAACTCCGGAAAAGTGCGCAATTTTGGGGCAATTATAGCCGAACCGAGTGGTTTTCCCCGAGCGTTGAATGATGCTAGACTGCCCCGCCTTTTACAGGAGCCCCCTCGGAATCTGCTTTCCACAAGACCCGGGCCTCCCGCCCTGCAGTTGGCTGCCAATACCCGAATTCAACATAAAAAATTTTCCAACATCAAAACCATTGAGGAAATCTTGCCATGACGCATCTGTCAGATATTGAAATTGCCCAGGCCGCTACGGCCAAGCCAATTGTTGAAATTGGCGCCAAGCTCGGCATCCCTGTCAGCGCCCTTGCGCCATACGGCCATACCAAGGCCAAGATAGGTTACGACTTCATCAAGGAACAACAGAGCAAGAAAAACGGCAAATTGATCCTGGTTACGGCAATTTCCCCGACTCCGGCTGGCGAAGGCAAAACCACCACCACCGTGGGTCTGGGCGACGGCTTGAGCCGCATCGGCAAGAAAGCCGCCATCTGTCTGCGCGAACCGAGCCTTGGCCCCTGCTTCGGCGTCAAAGGTGGCGCTGCCGGCGGTGGTTACTCGCAGGTAATCCCGATGGAAGACATCAACCTGCACTTCACCGGTGACTTCCATGCCATCGGCTCCGCCCATAACCTGTTGTCGGCCATGATCGACAACCACGTTTACTGGGAAAACGGCCTCGGCCTTGACAGCCGTCGCATTGGCTGGCGCCGCGTGATGGACATGAACGACCGCTCGCTGCGTGACATCGCCATCGGCCTCGGCGGCCCCGGCAATGGCTTCCCGCGTCAGACCGGCTTCGACATCACCGTAGCGTCCGAAGTAATGGCCATCTTCTGTCTGGCCACCGACCTGAAAGATCTGCAGCGCCGCCTGGCCAACATCGTTATCGGCCAGACCCGCGACAGGAAAACCATCACCGCCAACCAGGTCAACGCCGACGGCGCCATGACCGCACTGTTGAAAGACGCCATCCTGCCGAACCTTGTGCAGACGCTGGAAGGTACGCCTGCATTCATCCACGGCGGTCCGTTCGCCAACATCGCGCACGGTTGCAACTCGGTAATGGCCACCACTACCGCGTTGAAACTGGCTGACTATGTTGTTACCGAAGCCGGCTTCGGTGCCGACCTTGGCGCCGAGAAATTCATGGACATCAAGTGCCGCAAAACCGGCCTGGCGCCATCCGCTGTTGTCATCGTTGCCACCATCCGCGCATTGAAGATGCATGGCGGCGTGCCAAAAGATCAGCTGAAAGGTGAAAACCTGGAAGCCCTGAAAAAAGGCTTTGCCAACCTGGAACGTCATCTGCAGAACGTCGCCAAGTTCGGCGTACCTGCTGTTGTCGCCATCAACAAATTCATCCACGACAGCTCAGCCGAACACGAACTGCTGGCGAAACTGTGTGGCGATGCTGGCGCCAAAGTTGTTCTCTGCAACCATTGGGCAGAAGGCGGCAAGGGCATCGAAGAGCTGGCGCATGAAGTGGTTGCGATGTGCGACCGTCCGAACCAGTTCAAATACCTGTACGAAGACAAGGCCACGCTGTGGGACAAAGTGAACACGATCGCGAAAGAAATCTATCGCGCCTCCGACGTCACTTGCGACGCTGCCGTGCGCAAACAGTTCGACGAACTGCAAGCGAACTACGGTCACTTCCCGATCTGTATGGCGAAGACGCAGTCGAGCTTCACCACCGATCCAACCAAGATGGGCGCACCGGTAAATCACACCGTCCACATTCGCGAACTGCGTCTGTCGGCTGGTGCCGAGTTCATCGTGGCTGTCTGCGGCGAAATCATGATCATGCCGGGTCTGCCGAAGATCCCCTCGGCTGAGAAGATTTTCGTTAATGACAAAGGTCAGATCGAAGGGTTGTTCTAAGGTTTGTTGGTTTCTGGGTAGTCGCAGCCGACGGGACATCTTTCCTGGAC
>JAZKEH010000255.1:0-2367 GCA_040387155.1 Pseudomonadota bacterium
TCGGCCTATTTATTGCCCGCGCCATCGCCAATGCGCATGGCGGTGCGTTGGAGGTGGACTCCGGCGATGGTTCAACGATGTTCCGGTTGGTGCTGCCGCGGCATACGATTCTTGGTGCGGCTGCCTGAGTTCGTTTCAGCTTGAGGATGCATCCACAACAGGCCGCAACTGCCGCCTGTAGTGGGCGAAAATCACTGCTCCAAATACGAACTCCACCAAAGCTCCCGCCAGTGCGCTCGCGAATACCTGGGCCGCCGTGAGAAGCAGAACGATACTTGCCGCCACCAGAGCACCACCAAAAATCCAGTACAGACGCGTGCCGTAGATCGTCGGAAAAGTCATATAGCGACTACCAATCACCAGCAGCATGGCAGGGAAGAACCAGGCCGGTCTGTACAAGGCAGCGCCAACGGCAATGGGAATTGAAAGCACCATCCAGATCGTGCCGGATATGGCGAGTGACGCCAGCGGATTACCCTTGCGGTGCTTGCCGGTGCTGCCGATGGCTTTGCACAGCAGCACTGACACCGGAAAGATAAACATGCCGCCGATTATCAGCGCCAGTATGCCGGCCCAGGGACTTACGAAAAATGCCACCAGCGCGGCGATGAACCAGGCAGTGCCCGAGGCAAAAATCCCCGGCGCTCCTCCGTAATACGCTGTTCGCATGTCATGCTGTGCATCCTGCATCGAATCCATAATTTCAACCTTATCCTTTCAAACCGCGGACTGGCGCTACAGCTTCTTGAACGCCTTCATGAACTCACTGAAGTGCGGATTCAACTGCTGAAACATCTCATTATCCCGGTGCTCCAGCATCACTTCCCTGAACAGCTTCAAGCCAATGGCAAACGCCGCCGCATTGGTGTCGCTGAACAACCCTTTGCCTTTCACCGCCTCCACAATGGCAAACAGATCGTCGTGATTCTTGATCTCGAATTGCAGTGGTGCCTTCTCGACAGGATTGCCCTTGGGGTCTTCCAGATGTTCCAGCGTAACGCGATACAGATGACCTTTCATGGTTGCTCCGCGCTCAATGCTTGTGTGTCAGATAATGCTGTCGCAACAAATCCTTCCCGTAATCATTGCCATTCGGCGTCCTTACCATTGAATGCACATGCTCACGGTACGGCACGCCGCGCGGATAGATATGGCCCAGGCCCACCGGCGCCTGATGATCGAACTCAATGACCAACACCGGGCTCTGGATGCGGTAGTAGAACACCGAGTCATCCTTGGTCTCGCCTATCCACGCAAAGTGCGTCTCATCCAGATGCGCAGTGATCTCCTTCATCTTGTCTTCCGCCAGCGGCGCTTCCATGTTGCCGATGTAGAGACCAATCACATCCATCAACAGCGCCTTCTGTTCGCCGGTGAATTTCGATACTTCCGCGCCCCCGTTCTCGATAACCACGTTGTCGCTCCACGCCTCGGTCAGAATGTTGTTGCCCGTCTTGTTCGAGAAAAGAATCGCAGCCTTCTGCTGCTCGGCATCCAGCGCGTTGATCAGCGCCAGCCCCTTGATCTGCTCCTCATCCATGATGCGCGTGCCGGCATACTTGCCCGCCGTCGCCACCGCCGGTTCCGAACCCCAGAACGCCGGCGTCATCACAATCTGGTCGCCCTGCACAAAGAAATTGATGATCAGGTGATGCCCATCCAGCTGCCAGCCCCACGGCTCGCTCGCCGACGGCGTGCCCATAAAGGTCAGCCAGTATTTGCCTTCGCCAAACTCAACGAAGTTGTTGTTGGTCAGTTCACCCAGCGTTTCATTCAAATGCATGATGTCGCGCGCCAGCGTCACGCCCTTGGTGCTCAGCGCCGAATCGAGCAACGCCCACGCCGCGTCTTGCTGTTTTGCATCCATGTCATCGAAGCCAACCCCATGCCGTTTGTAGATCGACATGTTCGCCCACTTGCGCCATTCAATGTTGTCGATGGGGTAGAGCGAGTCCTGTTTCTGCGCCTCACTCATCGTCGCGATAAAGTCATTGGCCGCCTTGATCAACGGCGCCGTGTCGATGCCCGTGCTGTGCAGCGGATACAAGCCTTCCACCAGCTTCCCATCGGTCGTCACGCCTTTGTAATCCGTCGCAAGGTTGGTCGCCTCCATCTCCGCACTGATCGTGCGCGACAGTTCAGGAAACAGCTTCGGATCGCGGCCTTGCGCGAACACGCTGGTCGCCAGCGCAGTGGCGAGCATGAAGCAGGAAGCAGTACGAACCTGTGAAGACAACCAATGGGACATGGGACACTCCTGGAGTTCGAAGTAGAGAGACGCGTCGGATGCTACTGCGCCCGCCGCGCGCTGGCCAGCAGTGTTGCCTTGCCCTTGCTGTTGGCGCTCGGGCACAATGCCGAGGCTAC
>JAZKEH010000256.1:0-3279 GCA_040387155.1 Pseudomonadota bacterium
CAGGCTGCAACAGTTGCTTGCCTCCCATTGGCAATGCATGCAATGGCAGCGCCGCCAGCAGACGAAACATTTTTGCACTGGCGCCGTCTTCGCCATAGATCAATGAGGGCCGCAGATTGAGCCAGCGAATTGATGCCGCCGACGCGAACAAAACGGCTTCTGCTTCTCGCCGACGCTGGAAGTAAGGTGTCATCAGCGGCCCTTCGACTCCGAGTGCCGAAACGTTGATGATGCGCGAGACGCCAGCCGCTGCGCATGCCTTGAACAATGCTGCCGGCGCTTCCGCCAGAACTTTTTGCATCGGCTGCGCTTTTGAATCACGCAGAATACCCACTGCGTTTATGACAACATCGATGCCTTGCAACTTCGGTAGCCATGCGGCGGTTTCCACATCGTGCAAGTAGTCGATCACAACATCACTGCTTACCCGCTGTTTTCTTGCACCGCGCACACAGTGATGGCCCGCACGCTGCAAACCGTCGAACAGGTGGCGACCAACAAACCCACTGGCGCCACACACCAGAATCCTCATGTCATTTCTCCCTGGCAGGCGCAGCTACCGCTACTGCCTTCCATACATTTTTCGCTACGAACAACACCGCGAAGAACATGCCGAGCAGCGTCAGCAACAGGGTTACTCGTATGGCTTCCACCCAACCCCCTTCGCTGAACTCGCCAAACATCAGCACCAGAATCAGCGCCCCGCTGTAGGCAAGAATGTCCGTACTGCGCAGCCAGAACTCGGCCGCTGCATCGGTATGACACAACTCCAGGATGACTTTGCGAGTGGCATGGCGCAGGTAAAGCATGCCCACGGTAACCACACCCAAACTGACGATAAGACAAGCAATAAAGAATTCGAGTTGCATGATGTATTCCTCCTTATCAATTAGTTAAGTGAACAACTGCCAGCCTGAACGCTGAATTTCCACATCCTTTAATTCAGTAATTTCTGTCTAAAGAGAAATTACCAGACAAAAAAACGCCCTATCCTTACCCCGAACGAATCAACGACTGTATTTTTGCGCCCAACTTCATCACCTTCATCAGGGTGCTCGGCTCCAATCGCAACATCTCATCACCCCACGATGACAATGACTCCATCAACCCCAGCGTGTCCTGGATGCGCTGTTTGGTCGCCTTGTCTTCCTTGTTGATGTCGGTGCTGTCGAGACAGTCACGCAACACGGTGATGGTTGGATCGAACTCGCGCTCCTTGCGCTGCTGCACAACCACCCGGAATAACTCCCACACATCGGTCGATGTTTCGAAATGATCCCGGCGATCGCCCATCACATGCACGATCTTGATCAGCTTCCAGTTCTGCAGTTCCTTCAGGCTGTTGCTGACATTGGAACGCGCGACGCCCAGCGTGTCGGCAATCTCATCCGCCGCCATCGGTTTGCCCGCCAGATACAGCAACGCATGCAACTGCGACACGGTGCGGTTGACGCCCCACTTGGAGCCCATTTCGCCCCAGTGCAGGATAAAACGTTCGGAGACAGGATTAAGTTTCATGGACGCTAAATTATTCCTGTCTGTTATTTCTGTCAATACAGAAATTTAGGAAATACGACTCTGACACCTATTTCTTGTCAATTACCCACATTGGTCGGAGGCGTCTGATTGGGGGCGGGGAGCAGGGGTGGCGAACATAAGGGAGCTGCTTTCCCCGCGCTGATTTTTCGGCATTTGCGAGGAGCAGTGGGCCGCAGGCCCATCGCACCGCAGCAGGCGAAAAATCACGTGGGAGAGCGACAGTTCGCCACCCCTGCTCCCCGCCCCCAATCAGACGCCTTAAACCTAATGTCGGCTATAATCGCCGCCTCTTTTTGAATCAAAACAGTTGTTATTCATGGACAAAACCTACGACCCCCACGCCATCGAAACCCGCCACTACCGGCGCTGGGAAACCCAAGGCTATTTCAAACCCCAAGGCGACGGCGCTCCCTACAGCATCATGATCCCGCCACCCAACGTGACGGGCAGCCTGCACATGGGCCACGGCTTCAACAACGCCATCATGGACGCGCTGATCCGCTTCCATCGCATGCAGGGTCAACCAGCGCTGTGGCAGGCAGGTACTGATCACGCGGGTATTGCTACGCAGATGGTGGTTGAACGCCAGTTGCAGGCAAAAGGCATTGATCGCAAGGCGATGGGTCGCGATGCGTTCCTGGAAAAAGTGTGGGAGTGGAAAGAAGAGTCCGGCAATACGATTACCAGCCAGCTGCGTCGCCTGGGTTCGTCACTCGATTGGTCGCGCGAACGCTTCACGATGGATCCCGGCTTCTCCAAAGCAGTTGAAGAAGTATTCATCCGCCTCTATGACGAAGGCCTGATCTACCGCGGCAACCGCCTCGTCAACTGGGACTGCAAACTGCTCACCGCAATCTCCGATCTCGAAGTAGTCTCGGAAGAAAAGCCGGGCAGCTTCTGGTACTTCCGTTACCCGCTTTGCAATGGCGCCACCACGCAAGACGGCAAGAACTACATCACCATCGCAACCACACGCCCGGAAACATTGCTGGGTGACACGGCCGTTGCCGTCAATCCGGATGATGAGCGTTTCAAACATCTGATCGGCCAGCAGGTACAACTGCCACTATGCGATCGCACGATCCCCATCATTGCCGATAGCTATGTCGATCCCGCCTTCGGCACCGGCTGCGTCAAGATCACCCCAGCGCACGACTTCAATGACTATGAAGTTGGACAACGCCACAAACTGCCCATGATCAACATCCTGACGAAGGAAGGCGCCATCAATGACAACGCGCCCGTCGCCTACCGCGGCCTCGACCGTTTCGATTGCCGCAAGAAACTGGTAGCCGACATGGAAGCCGCCGGTTTGCTGGACAAAATTGAACCGCACACTTTGAAAGTGCCCATCGGTGATCGCAGCGGCGTTGTGGTTGAACCATTCCTGACCAACCAATGGTATGTCGCGATCAAGAGTCTGGCTGAACCAGCGATCAAGGCTGTCGAAGACGGCAAGATCCAGTTCGTACCGAAGAACTGGGAGAACACTTATTTTTCCTGGATGCGTGACATCCAGGACTGGTGCATCAGCCGCCAGCTCTGGTGGGGCCATCGCATCCCCGCCTGGTACGACGCCAATGGCAAAATCTATGTCGCAGCAACCGAAGTCGAAGCACGCAGCAAATACAAACTCGCTGCCGATCTCGCACTGACGCAGGACGACGATGTACTCGACACCTGGTTCTCGTCCGCGTTGTGGACCTTTGGCACCCTCGGCTGGCCCGAACAAACCGACGA
>JAZKEH010000257.1:0-3822 GCA_040387155.1 Pseudomonadota bacterium
GCCTGGCCAAGGGCAAACACGAATACGACAAACGCGCAGTCGATAAAGACCGCGAATGGAACATCACAAAACAGCGGACGATGCATAAGGTGTCGAAGTTGTAGTCCGGGTTTCTTGTCATAATTTGTCGGGACATTTCGATCAAACACCTTTCCAGCCAAACCGTAACTTTCAGATCGCAGCGTTTCGGACACAACATGCGCGGTCCACTGTTTGCCGATAATTTGTCCATAGCTTCAGAACAGGGTCTTCTCGGCCCTCTGTCTTCAAGAACAGGCCCGCAAATTCCGGCGCACTTTGTTGCAAAGGGTGAACTTCATCAAATTTCCGAAGAACAGCGGTAGCCGAAGCGGGGTAACCGGGGCCAATATCGCCGCAAGCTTAGAGCAGTCCCTGGACGTTGCTGAAAAGTGACGGTGGATCTGAAACTTCAATCCAGTTATGGAAGCAATTTCGTCATGATGCCGAGCGCAAGACCGATCCGAGTATTCCTTGTTTCAGAACACAGCATACTACTGTGGGGCCTGCAGCAGCTCGTCAGTGCTCATGACTCGGGAATGGTGCTGGCTGGGTGTTCCACCAGCACTGCCGAATTGGTCCAATCGATCACGTCGACATCCCCGCATGTGATCCTGTTCGATCTTGATATGTCTGATGAACAATCTTCGACGATTGCTACACTCGCCGCTTGCCAAACAGCGAAAATTCTGGTGATGACCCGGCGCGACAATCAAGGGCTTGCAGATAAAGCTGTGCTGGACGGAGCCCGCGGTGTGTTGAGAAAAAACGCCACCCCTGCAAATTTCATAGAGGCGATAATAAAAGTAGATGCCGGCCAGATCTGGCTTGATCGCACAGCCACGGGCAGAATCATGGTCGAGTTATCGCGCAGGCATCACGGCCAGGTCGAACAGAAAAAGCCATCAAGGCTTGCAACTCTCACGGATCGCGAAAAAAGTATTGTCGCCAGCATTCTTGAAAACAGTGGCGACCCTGCCAAAACTCTCGCCAGGAAACTGCACATAAGTGAAAGCACGCTGCGCAACCATCTCACTTCAATTTACAGCAAGCTCGATATTTCCAACCGCTTCGAATTGATCTCGTTCGCCCACAAGAACGACCTTCAGCAATCGCACTTATCCGCTTCTGCCTGATCACTCCTCGTCTTCGTCAACTCACCGGCAAGAAACAGGACTTATTTCTTGCCGGGTTCTCCTATAGACAATTGTTGCTTATTTCCAGTTAGCCCCATGAACCCATAGTTATACATTTGCGCAGCCGAGTTGAACGTCCCGGTAGTGCTATGTATCACTATTACTCGCGTCGTCGGTCGATCAGAAGATGATCTCGCCATTGGCCAGCAAATCCGTCAGCAGCAGGTTCGCCACGCCTACCAGCGTCACGATATCCTGGGCAGGCGCCGCGCCACTGGCATCCTGATCGACGCTGATGATGGTATCGCCGCCGCTTTCCCTGAGACTCAAGAAGTTGGCCAGGTTGCCAGCATTGGCCCCGGCGCCATTGAGCAGATCGCGAATATCGATCACGTCGCCGCCAGAACCTGGAATGCCGACTGCAAAATCAGTGATCGTATCCACGCTGCTGGCATCGGCAGTGAGAAACCTGAATGTATCGCTGCCCGTTCCACCGGTCATCGTATCGGCCCCAGAGCCACCGACCAGAATGTCATTTCCGGCGAGACCGAAGAGTGTATCGTTCCCGTCATGGCCTTTGAGTACGTCACCAAAAATTGATCCGTTGAGTGTGTCGTTAAAAGCTGTACCGATCACTCCCTCCATGTTCTTGTAAGTATCGCCTGCAAGCGTACTGAGTCCAAAAGACGAAAGATTGACGTTGGTGTTGCCGCTGCTCTGAACCAAGGTGAGATTAATTGCCGCGGTTCCGTCCGAAAGGTCAAGCAGATCGACTCCACCAAGCCCGTCTATGACGTCGTTCCCCGCACCGCCGCGGATAACGTTGTCGCTGGCGTTGCCGGTCAGCGTATTGTTGCCACCGTTGCCGATAACCCCCTCCATGTTCGAGTAGTTGTCGGTTCCATCGATAGCCACGGTGCCCGAACCGCCGGCCCCAAGGGTGAATGTGAAGTTGTTGGTTGCAACGAGATTTGAATAATCGAGCAGGTCCGTTCCTGCACCGCCGTTCATCGTGTCATCGTCAGCACCACCACGCAGCACATCGTCGCCATCGCCGCCGATCAGGATATCGGCCCCATTGCCGCCGAGGAAGATATCCGGTGCACCGGCGCCGGTGAGTGGGTCGTTACCATTTCTTCCATCTATGTAGGAAGCTTGATAGCTGACGGCAGACAGATTGACCGTGTTATTGCTACCGGTGGTGGACACAATAGTCACGGTCACTGTTCCCGTGGTCATGCCACCCGCACCATCTGAAAGCGTGTACGTGAAGCTTCCGCCAGAACTGTTGTTGGTATCGAACTCAATAAGGCTATTGTTTGAATTTGCGACGAACTGAACATTCGACACGCCGCCGGATCCTGTGCTGACAGGCGAAATAATCGCCAACGCAAGTCCGTCTATATCGGTGTCATTCGCAAGCAGCGAAGCTACCGAAATTTTCGCGGGCGTGCTGTTGGAGACGTACACCAGGTCAGGGTTTGCGATAGGCGGATCGTTCACGGCAGTCACCGTGAACGAAGCATGCCCGATGTCGCTCTTCGGGTCGGCAAAACCGTTGGTCGTGCCGTTGTCCGTCACCGTGTAGTCAAACGAGGCCGTTCCGTTGAAGTCCGCAGTTGGCGTGAACTTAACTTCCCCGCTCGCGATCGCAACCGTGCCGCCCACCGCATTGCTCACCGCCGATACCGTCAGCGCCTGCGCCACTTCCGGATCACCGTCGCTGTCGTTGCCCGTCAGCGTCGCAAACGTGATCGCGCGCGTCCCACTGCCCTCCGCCACGCTCGTCAGAACGTCGTCGGTTGCAACAGACTCATCGTTCACCTCCGTGACCGTGATGGCCACGGTATCGGTATCCGAAAGCGCGCCGTCGCTGGTGACAATCTGAACCGACGCCGAACCGTTGAAGTTGCTGTCACCGAGGAAGGTCACGCCGTTCAGCGCGTTGTTGATTGCTGCATCGGTGCCGCTGAAGGTCATGGTGCCATCCGCTGTACCGTCGCCGGTGCTGAATACCAGTCCCGTAGTACCGCTGAGGCTCGCCGTGCCGTTGGTAGCGTTCAACGTAACCGTGTGGCTCGTGTCGTCCCGGTCGGAAATGCTGATCTGGTTGCCGTTAGCGGCGTTGAACACCTTGGCGACATCTTCGCTGGTGGTCTGCGTGCCGGGCACGGAATTCAGCGGCGTGTCGTTCACCCCGGTGAGGTCGAGCGCCAGGGTATCAGTGTCAAACGCGCCCGCACCATCGGTTACCTTCATCGTAAAGCTGGTGCTGGCGTCCGCCTTGAGCCCTTCAATTGCTGCGTCACCGGGCACAAACTCGTATGCCCCGGTGGTGCTCTTCAGGTAGAGCGTGCCGTACGTACTGGCCTGCGACCAGTCGTAGGAGTTTGCGCCCACCGTGAAGCTGCCGCTCGTGCCGGCATTGATCGAGAAGGTCTTGCTGTCGCTCGCATCCGGATCGCTCGCACTGAGCGTGCCGGTCGCGTTGGCAAAGGTGTTGTCTGCCGCAGAATCGATGTAACTGATTGCTCCAGGGGTCGCGAGGTCGGGCTGGTCTTTGGTGCCGGTGATCGAGACCACCACGGTGCTACTCGAGAGCGCACCGAACTCGTCCTGCATTTCGTAGCTGAGCGTAACCTGCTCGGTCGCGCCCTGTGCCAGGTGG
>JAZKEH010000258.1:0-3112 GCA_040387155.1 Pseudomonadota bacterium
CTTTCGTCCGATCGAACCGGGGAAGGTGCGTATGTACGTGTGTGGGTTGACGACCTATGACTACATGCACATCGGTCATGCGCGTATGTTGGTGGCGTTTGATGTTGTCGTGCGCTACCTCCGCGAAGCGGGATATCAGGTTACATACGTTCGCAACATTACTGACATCGACGACAAGATCATCAATCGTGCGAACGAGAATGGTGAGAAGTTCGATGAGCTGACGGCGCGGTTCATTCGATACACACACGAAGACGAAGCGGCACTGGGCATTGTGCGACCGGACATTGAACCGCGCGCGACGGGTTATATCGACCAGATCATTGCGATGAACAATCAACTGATTGAAAAGGGCAGTGCCTATGCCGTATCCAATGGCGATGTGTATTTCTCGGTGCCTGGGTTCGCCAACTACGCACGACTGTCACGCAAGAATCCTGATGAGTTGATGGCGGGTGCGCGTATTGAAGTCGATGAGATCAAGCGCGATGCGCGTGACTTTGCACTGTGGAAGTCAGCCAAGCCGGGTGAACCGGGCTGGCAGTCGCCGTGGGGTTTTGGTCGGCCGGGTTGGCATATCGAGTGCTCGGCGATGTCGACGACATGCCTGGGTCATACCTTTGATATTCATGGCGGCGGTACCGATCTGATGTTTCCGCATCACGACAACGAGATTGCGCAGTCGGAAGCGGCGACGGGCAAGACTTTTGTGAATCTTTGGATGCACAACGGTGCGGTGCGCGTGAATGACGAGAAGATGTCGAAGTCGTTGAACAACTTCTTCACGGTGCGTGATGTGCTGCAGAAGTACCCGGCGGAAGTGGTGCGTTACTTCCTCGTGGCGAGTCACTACCGCAGCTTTATCAACTATTCTGAAGAGACGTTGCAGAATGGCTATGACCAGCTTGAGCGTTTCTATCATGCGTTGAAAGGGCTTGATACTGAGGGTGTAAAAGCGGTGGGTGGTACGGCGTTTGAACAACGTTTCCACACGGCCATGCAGGACGATTTCAATACACCTGAAGCAATTGCAGCGCTGTTTGATCTGGCGCGCGAGATTAATCGCCTGCGCAATGTGGATCTGTCGCAGGCCACTGCGCTGGCGGCGTTGTTGCGCAACCTGGGCGAGGTGCTGGGCATTCTGCAAAGCAACGCCGATGAGTTTCTGCGCAAGGGCGGGCAGGGCGTGGATGCTGCAGAGGTAGAGAGCTTGCTGCAGCAGCGACTGGCCGCGCGCACTTCCAAAAACTGGGCGGAAGCCGATCGTATCCGTGATCAGCTGAAGGCCTTGAATGTGGTGGTGGAAGACAAGAACGGCGTTACCAGCTGGCGCGTCGAAAGGCCAGCCGCCGAACCGGCAAAAGTGTGACGAGGACGGTCTGTAAATCTTTGGTTATAGGATTGAATTACAAGCAATTTCCGGTTGACCGAAAGGGGTTGCCTCAGTAAGATGCCGGCCCGCACGTTGGAGAGAAATCGGGGTATAGCGCAGCCTGGTAGCGCGTCTGCTTTGGGAGCAGAATGTCGAGAGTTCAAATCCCTCTACCCCGACCAACTCCCTAATTTACGAGTAGTTTTTCCTGGATAGATTGCTTCCAGGTTCTTCTGAAACCGCTGGTTTTGAGTTTGCGCCCGTAGCTCATTTGGATAGAGCATCGGCCTTCTAAGCCGGTGGTAGCAGGTTCGAGTCCTGCCGGGCGCGCCAGGCCTCTTCATGAACCGCTTGTAATGCCACCTGATTATTGGATGCGCGGATCGGGTCGGGTTGCTTCGAGCGCCGCAGGCGCGCTGACGAATCCTGCAAAGGGGTTTGTAAAAGTGCTCACTGGAGCGGCTCAGGAAGTGCTCTACAAAAAGTTCTCAAAATTGTGGTGGCTGTAGCTCAGTTGGTAGAGTCCCAGATTGTGATTCTGGTTGTCGCGGGTTCGAGCCCCGTCAGCCACCCCAATTCCCTTCGTTAGTTCTTCTTTGTTGCCCGCGCTATTTTCCCGGCTGTTGCTTGGCTCTGCAGCCAACCGGTTAACACGTGCCTGTGTCAGTCTTCGTTTCCGACCAGGTTGCCGAGCAAGCCAGTGCTGCTCCGTTCGCGCTGCTCTTCGGCATAGCGCTTCCGTTTTTCAACGACATCAATGATCGCCGCCAGCATCTCTGGGTGCTGTTCAGCCAGTGCCTTCAGCTCCGCGCTGAACTGGCGGTGGTTCTGCGCGTTTTCGTTCCATATCTGCAGATCACTCTTGGCCGGAATTCCCAGGAACATGGCGAGTTGTATTTCGTCCATGCGGGCCTCTTCAATATAGCGCCGGTTGCAAGAGCGTTGCTTGATATGGGAAAGGGCACGAGTTTGCTGTTCGCAGGTCAGGTCGAGCTTGTTTGAACTGTTGAGCGAGTTGAACAGGTTGAACATGTGGTCTTCGGCCTGTTGCATTTCCATACGGAATGTCAGCAGCGTGCGTTTGCCGGTGATCTCGATTTCCTCGACGTCGGCATTTGCAGCTGGAGCGGGTAGCGGGGTTTCAGGCTCGGCGGCGAGCGTGGCGGTGCTGAACAGCAAGGCCGCTGGCAACAGGACTGCATAAGCACGCAGGGGGAATTTCAGGATATGGACTGTTTTCACGAGCATCTCCTCCAGTGGGTTTCCATGGGTGGGGCAATGTCTCTTTGCTTTACGTCTGGTCGAACACTCCGGCAACCAGCAAATATTCTGTGCTAGCCAGAAGCTGAATAGCGCGCTTTCAGATTGTTGTAAAGCTGATGTTGGAAGTCTGCGCTGCTGCTGTCGAGCTGCTGCATGATCTCAACGAGATGTTCATTGTCTTCGCGGCCGCCCCATTCCTTGCGGTAGGTTCCCTGTTTGTAGCCATTGTCCTGGCGGAAGAAATTCAGCACGTTCTTGCCGACGTACTGGCAGTAAAGCTCATTCCAGTCCATTTCGCAGTCGTGCAGTAATGCGGCGAACAGCGGCAGGCTGATGCGACGCGCGGCGGCGAGGCCGATGTTGAGTTCGAGTTTGCCGATCAGATCCAGTTGGCCAATCTGGTAAGTGATGCCATCGAACTGCACGCTGTCGGTGGCGTCGTTCTGCAACAGATCATTCAGTGACTTCTGCTGGTCA
>JAZKEH010000259.1:0-4860 GCA_040387155.1 Pseudomonadota bacterium
GATGCCCTGGTAAAAGAGATGACTGGCGCTGAAGTTGTCGTGGGTCGTCTCGAAGTGCCGGACGTAAAAGCCTTCAAACATCCAAAAGGCAAGACGCAACCGATTGATCGTATCGTGGATGATGGCGATACCGTAACGCTTGGCGGCATGACGCTGACTGCGCACGTATTGCCCGGCCACACCAAGGGCTGCGTGGCGTGGAGCATGCCGATGGTTGAAGACGGCAAGACTTATTACGGTTTGTTCGAGTGCAGCCTCAATAGTCAGGGCCTCAAGTACGTCGACAACACCGACTACCCCACCATCGTTGACGACAATCGCTCCACTTTCAAAAAAGCCCGCGAGTTACCGGTCGATGTGCTCCTGAGCTCACACGGCCTGTTCTACGGCCTTGATGCGAAATACGAAAAACTGAAAGCACGCAAGCCGGGCGATCCGAATCCGTTCATCGATCCTGTTGGTTATCAGGCACATGTGACAGAGTTTGAGAACAAATTCGAAGCGGCATTGGCGAAACAACAAGCTGACGCTGCCGCCAGGAAGTAAGGTATGCGTGAGCCGGCTCCCTGAACCGGCGCACGCAGCAGTATTCACCCACTGCAGGGATGTCTGTGCCATGAAGAAACTCTCCACTGCGTTGCTCGCATCCTGCATGGTTGCAGCCACCGCCTTTGCTGCTGACAGCGAAGCGCAGTTTTCTCCCGCCGCCATTCGCGCGCACATCACATTCCTGGCAGACGATCTGCTGGAAGGCCGCGAGACTGGCAGCCGTGGCTATGACATCGGCGCCCGCTACATCGCTTCGCAGTTTGCTGCGCTCGGCCTGCAGCCTGCCGGGCTGAACGGCGATTGGTTTATTCCTGCCAAATTTCATGTGAATACGATTGTTGATGCCGCCATTACCGTGAGCGGTCCTGCCGGCAGCCAACGCTGGGAGAACGGCACCGAAGTGATGATGCGATCCAACGCGCTGGTGCAGATGCAAGACGTCGAGGCCGACGCGGTGTTTGTAGGGTATGGCATTGATGAACCGCGTACGGGCATCAACAACTACGAGAATCTGGATGTGCGCGGCAAGATCGTCGTCGCGTTCGACGATTTTCCGAAAGGCATGGAAAGCGAGCTCGGCGCCTATCTCGGTGACTCACAGGCGGAAACAGCCGCCAGGCATGGCGCCATCGGGCTCGTGCGCATCGACACCATCCAGAGCGAAAAGGCCTCACCGTGGGCACGGCGGGTGCAAACGCTGAATGCGAGGCGCATGACATGGATGACACCGACAGGCGAACCCTACGTAAGTTCGCCGGCCGTATTTGCCGGCATTCAGCTCAACCTTGCTGCCGCTGAAGCGTTGTTTGCCGGCGCACCAACGTCATTCGCCGACATTCGCAAGACAGCCGATGCAGTGGGAGGCAATCCTCCGGGATTTCCGCTCAAAACTAAAATACGCGTGCAGCGCAACAGCAACTGGGATCAAGTCAGCAGTTCCAGCATTGCGGCGATGATTCCTGGCAGTGACCCACAATTGAAGGACGAGTATGTCGTGCTGATGGGACATGCCGACCACATCGGCATCAGCCTTGGCAGACAGGAAGACCAGATCAACAACGGTGCGCTCGATAACGCTGCAGGGATCGCTACACTGCTGGAAGTGGCGCGCGCATTCGCAACCTCACCTGAAAAGCCACGCCGCTCGATTATCTTCTTCGCCAGCACTGGTGAAGAAAAGGGCTTGCTGGGCGCTGACTTCTTCGCGCACTACCCCACGGTGCCGATCGACAAAATCGTCGGCCTCGTCGATCTCGACATGCCTATTCTGTTGTACGACTTCACTGATGTGACAGCCTTTGGTGCTGATCACAGCACGATGGGGCAGATTGTTCGCCGCGCGGGCGAGAAAATGAATGTGGCGGTGGCGCCGGATCCCATGCCGGAAGAAGGCATCTTCACACGTTCTGATCACTACATGTTCGTACGCCAGGGCGTACCTGCCATCATGCTGGCAACTGGTCGCGCCAATGGCGGTGAAGCGGCATGGGCGGACTATTTGGCTAATCACTATCACCAGCCCAGTGACGATCTGAGCCAGAACATAAATTGGGAAGCCGGCGCCAAGTTCGCCAATCTCAATTATTTGATCACGCGCGAGATGGCCGACAGCGATGAACGACCGCTGTGGATTGAAGGCGATTTCTTTGGCGACGTATTCGCACCCAAGCAGCCACGCGCGCCGAAGTAGAATCTTTCGATCAGCGCCGACCGCGTTCGGCGCTTTTGTCTTTCGCAGAAGCCAGTCATAAATTATTTGGCCGCGATTCAAAAACGCTTCTAGAATCAGAAGCGCCCCACTCCAATAAAAAAATCTATGGAAGGTAATCATGCTTAACGCGCGAACTGCGAAGTATCCCCGCTTATCCCTCCGAAAATTCACGACCTTGGCTACACTGCTGTTGGCAGCGAGCGGTCTGCAGGCGCAGACGCCCGCTGAACGCCAGCAACTGCAAGCAGCCATGACGATAGGCCTTGACCAGCAGACACCGCTGAGTCCGCTCGTCCACACTGGCAAGTTTGCCAACGGCCTCACCTACTACATCCGTGAAAATGCTGAGCCAAGAAACCGCGCAGAGTTGCGCCTTGTTGTTAATGCCGGATCCATTCTGGAAGACGAGGACCAGCTTGGCCTCGCCCACTTTCTTGAACACATGGCGTTCAACGGTACGGAAAATTTCGAGAAGCAGGAAATTACCAGGTTCATGGAATCGATTGGCATGCGCTTTGGTGCCGAGATCAACGCCTCCACTTCCTTCGATGAAACCATTTACAAACTGACGGTGCCGACCAACAAGCCGGAGAACGTGGCGAAAGCTTTCCAGATTCTGGAAGATTGGGCGACCTCAATGACACTGGATATCGCCGAGATCGAAAAGGAACGCGGCGTTGTCATCGAAGAATGGCGTGGACGTCAGGGCGCTGCCCAGCGCATCCAGAATCAGCAGCTGCCAGTGTTGCTGAAGAATTCGCGTTACGCCGATCGACTCGCCATTGGCACGCTGGAAAGTCTGCAATCGTTTGATGTCGAAGCGCTGGGCCGCTTCTATAACGACTGGTATCGACCCGATCTGATGAGCGTAGTCGCTGTTGGCGATTTCAAAGCTGCTGACATTGAGAAACTGATGCGTGAGCATTTTGAATCCATCCCTGCCGCCGAGAACCCGCGCCCACGTCCAGTGTTTGACGTGCCGGCACAACCCGACACCCAGATCGTCGTTGCGACTGATCCTGAGGTGCCAACCACGCAAGTGGCCATTCAGCACAAGTTGCCGAGCAATAGTGACTGGAGTGTCGGCGGCTATCGCCAACGCATTGTTGAGCGCCTGTTCAACGTGATGTTGAGCACGCGCTTTGCAGAAATGGCCCGCCAGCCAAACCCACCGTTCATGGGTGCCGCGTCGGCTTACTCGCCACTGGTACGACCTGTCTCGGCTTACGTGCTCGCTGCTGCCGTGCCTGAAACCGGTATCAATCATGGCCTTGAAGTACTGCTAGCCGAAGCCGAGCGCGTCAGCAATACCGGCTTTACTGCCGCCGAGCTTGATCGCAACAAGATGGCACTGTTACGCGCCAGCGAACAAGCCTATACGAATCGAGCGAGTCGTCCATCCAGTTCGCATGCGGATGAAATGATACGCGCCTATCTCACTGGCGAATCCATTCCGGGTCCTGAGTACGAGATGGCGATGACGTCTCGCTTCGTGCCAACGATTACGCTTGCCGAGATCAATGCGGTCGGCAAGAAGTGGATTTCACCGGTCAATCGTGTGGTCTCCGTGGTTGCACCGGCCAAGGAAGGTTTGACGCCACCTACACCAGAAGAGCTGACTGCAGTCATTGCCAACACAGCCAACGTCGAATTGACTGCCTATGAGGAAACCACAACCGATGCGCCCCTGGTTGCGACACCTCCGCAAGGTTCAAAAGTCGTTGCAACGCGGGAACTCGAAGGTGGCATTACCGAGTGGACGCTGGGTAATGGCATCAAGGTCATTCTGAAACCTACTGACTTCAAACAGGATGAGCTGTTGTTTGTCGGCGCCAGCCCTGGCGGTACGTCACTGGTCGGCGATGATGATTACATTCCGGCTACTACCGCCGTGACGCTGATTGCCAACGGCGGTGTCGGCACCTTCAATGCCATTGAGCTGGGCCGCAAGATGACCGGCAAGCTGGCGAGCGTCTCGCCGTTCATCTCGGAGTTTGAAGAAGGCGTGCAAGGCCGTGGCTCACCCGCCGATCTGGAAACGATGCTGCAGTTGGCTTATCTACGCATCACAGCACCACGTGCGGATGCCGGCTTCTTCGACATCTTCAAAGAGCAGACTACTGAAGTGTTGCAGAACAGAACGGTAAATCCCGGGACGGCGCTGGAAGACGCATTTCTCGTTGCCCTCTACAACAACCATCCCCGTCGTCAGCCACCCAGCCTCGACATGATCAACAAGGCGAATCTCGATCGCTCACTGGCGATCTATCAGGATCGTCTCGGCGATGCGACTGACATGACTTTCATCTTTGTCGGCACCATTGATGCCGCGAAAATGCAGCCGCTGGTGGAAACCTGGATCGGTGGCCTGCCGACTTCCGGTCGCAAGGAAACCTGGAAGGACCTCGGCATTCGTCCCGCTACAGGCGCTATCGATTTGACTGTGAACAAGGGCGTCGAACCGAAGAGCAGTACACGCATTGTCTACAACGGTCCCTTTAATATCCGCAGCATGAACGATCGTACGGTGCTGGCGGCCACTGTCAGCGTGTTGCAGAACCGCTTGCTGGACGTGATGCGAGAACAACTGGGTGCGACCT
>JAZKEH010000259.1:4870-5311 GCA_040387155.1 Pseudomonadota bacterium
TTACGCCACGGTCATCAACTTTGGTTCTGACCCGGAGCGTGTTGAGGAGTTGCGTAACACATTATTTGCGGAGATTGAGAAACTGAAGACTGAAGGCCCGACTGAAACTGAAGTGGCCAATGTGCGGGAAGCGCTGTTGCGGTCCCATGAATCGAGTCTGAAGCAGAATGGTGCTTGGATGTCGGCGTTGTCGTTCTCATTCACTTCCGGCATTAATCCGGGGGCTGGGGATTTCCTGAACTATCCCAGTTCCGTTGAGGGTGTAACTGTTGATTCAGTACGGGCGGCTATTGGTCAGTACTTCAATAGAGACAATCATGTGATGGTTACTTTGATGCCTGAGTAGTTCTTTTCTGTTTGGAGCAATCGCAGTCGGCGGGAGAGCTTTTCTGGATCGCTACAAGCACATCCATGTGCGCTCCCGCTCAGGCCATCCATGGC
>JAZKEH010000260.1:0-3953 GCA_040387155.1 Pseudomonadota bacterium
TGCTGATATTGCCGGTTGCCAGCGGCAGTCTGCTATTCGGTATCCGCATCAGCACTTTTTTCGCGGCAGTTGCTTCGATTGCACTTATCTACAGTGAGTTCTATCACTCCATCACGACACCCGCAGTTGAGGAATATTACGTGCAGGCGGGGTTGCTCGGACTGTTGTTGTTCAGCACCGCACTCGGTATCCAGACAGTGGGTGTGCGCATTCGCGAGAATGACCTGGTCAACAGACGGCAGGCAGCCCGCATCCAGGCGCTGCAACAGATCAACGAACAGATTATCCGGCGCATCCAGACCGGCATTGTTGTCATTGACCAGGATGAGCAAGTATTGCACTGCAACGACGCGGCCCGCCTTTTTCTCGCCCTTGAAGACAAGGAAGCATCACAACTGGATCTGCCCGGCACGCTGCGAGGACTGCTGCATGACTGGCTACACCATCCCGAAAGCCGCCAGGTCAAATTCCGCCTATCCAATACGGGGTCGGAAATTCTTGCCAACTTTACTTATTTGCAGACAGGCAACAGCGTCAACATTCTGATTTTTCTCGAAGACAATACCCAGTTGAGCAGCCGTGCGCAGCATCTCAAGCTGGCGTCGCTGGGTCGCCTCACCGCGAGCATTGCACATGAAGTGCGCAATCCGCTTGGCGCCATCAGTCATGCGGCCCAACTGTTGAGTGAGTCGCCTCAACTGCAGCGAGAGGAGTCACGTCTGCTCGGCATCATCAATACGCACTGCCAGCGCATGAACTCAATTATCCAGAACGTGCTGGAACTGTCTCGCCACAAGGTGGCTGATACCGAGCGCATCGATCTGGTTGTATGGCTCAATCGGTTTCCGGAGCGGCTGAAGTCGGCTTACAAATATCCCATTCACTGTCAGGTTTCGACACCCTCGGTACCGGTGTGGATCCGCTTCAACCCGAGCCAGTTTGAACAACTGCTCACCAACTTGTGTGACAACGGTTTGCGTTACAGCCAGAAGCACACCGGCGAAGCCACCATCACGTTGGAGGTCAATCACAACCCATCGACCCATAGCACCTGGCTCGACATCATTGATGACGGTCCAGGCGTTGCAGACAGCGAAGTGGAACAGGTGTTTGAGCCGTTCTACACGACAGAAAACAGTGGCACCGGCCTCGGCCTGTTTATCTGCAAGGAATTATGCGAAGCTAATCAGGTACAACTGTTTTTCAAGCGCACCGCCGACGGTCGCAGTGCTTTTCGCCTCAGCTTTGCGCATCCGGATCGACAGATTTTTTGATTGTTCTCCTTTCTCGCCGCCAAGCACTGCCTTCCATGCAATCTTCCCAGCAACCGCCAATCCAGCCAACAATGCAGCAACGTGTCCTGATCGTCGATGATGAGCCTGATATCCGGGAATTGCTGGAGATCACGCTCAGCCGGATGAATCTGCAAACCACTCCTGCCGGCGATCTTGCCACTGCCCGACGTCTGTTGACGGAAATGGAATTTGATTTTTGCCTGACGGACATGCAGTTGCCTGACGGCAATGGACTGGAGTTGGTGCGCGAAATCCAGAATGAGTATGACAACCTGCCTGTTGCAGTGATTACAGCGTTCGGCAGTGCAGAGACCGCCGTGTCTGCACTCAAGGCCGGCGCTTTTGATTTTGTATCAAAACCTGTCGACCTGATGAAACTGCGCAGCCTCGTGCAGAGCGCACTCAAATTATCGCAACCGCAACCGTCTGCAGAAAAACAGCAATTGCCTGCGGACAACCTGATAGGTACCTCAGCAGCAATCGTCGCGCTGAAGCAGCAGATCACGAAACTTGCGCGCAGCCAGGCGCCTGTTTTCATTTCCGGCGAATCCGGCAGTGGCAAGGAGCTGGTCGCAAGAGCCATCCACAACCTTGGTCCGCGCAAGGACAAGGAGTTCGTCGCCATCAACTGCGGCGCAATTCCGGCAGAACTGATGGAAAGTGAGTTTTTCGGCCACAGGAAAGGCAGTTTCACTGGTGCCGACCAGGACAAAGTCGGCTTGTTCCAGACTGCACATGGCGGCAGCCTGTTTCTCGATGAGATCGCCGATTTGCCATTGCTGATGCAAGTGAAAATGTTGCGCGCCATCCAGGAAAAATCGATACGTCCGGTTGGTGCCCACAATGAGATACCGGTAGACGTTCGCGTGTTGAGCGCTACCCACAAGAATCTTGCAAAAGCGGTTGAGACAGGACAGTTCAGGCAAGATTTGTTCTATCGCATCAATGTCATCGAACTGCAGGTGCCGCCGCTGCGTGAACGCATTGAAGATCTACCCCTGTTGATCAATCACATCCTGGCCAATCTGGCGTCTGCTCACCATGTCCAGCCGGTGACCGTCAGTCCGGAAGCAATTGCCGCGCTGCACGAACACAGTTTTCCGGGCAACGTGCGTGAACTGGAAAACATGCTGCAGCGTGCCTGCGCGCTGGCGGACGATGCTGTCATCACGCTGGAGGACTTGCCTGAGCTCGACCGGGCGGGTGCGGGTGCTGAACTTCCTGAGGTAAATGGTTCGCTGATTCCTGAAGCGCTGGAAGAAGGCGTGTTTTCACTCGAGAAGCATCTGGAAGCCATCGAACGTCAGGTGATTGAAAAGGCACTGCAGGAAAGTCGCTGGAACCGCACGGCGGCCGCGAAGAAACTCGGCATGAGCTTTCGCGTGTTCCGCTATCGCCTGAAAAAACTCAATCTCGACTAGAGCCGCAACTCCTTCGGCATCGAAAAAATCATGTGCTCTTCCACGCCCTGCATTTCGGCTGGATTGGTCCCGCCAAGCGCCTTCAGTTTTGCTATGACCTGCTGCACCAGAATGTCCGGCGCAGAAGCCCCTGCGGTGACACCGACGCGGGTTTTGCCAACAAGCCATTTCTCTTCAATCTCGTCAGCGGTATCAATCAGGTAGGACTCGCAGTTGCTGCGCTGCGCCAGCTCTCGCAAACGGTTGGAGTTGGAGCTGTTGGGCGAACCCACCACCAGTACAAGATCGGTTTCCAGCGCCAGCTGCTTCACGGCATCCTGGCGGTTCTGGGTGGCATAGCAGATGTCCTTCTTGCGCGGCCCCTTCATGGCGGGAAACTTTGCCTGTAACGCATCAATGATGCGGGAAGTGTCATCCATCGACAGGGTTGTCTGCGTGACATAGGCCAGCTTCTGCGGATTCTTCACCTGCAACTGTTGTACATCCTCTTCGTCTTCCACCAGATAGATCTGCCCGCCATTGGTCACATCGTACTGCCCCATCGTCCCTTCCACTTCCGGATGAAAGGCGTGGCCGATCAGGATGCATTCTTCGCCAGCTCGACTGTAGCGATGCACTTCCATATGCACCTTGGTCACCAAGGGACAGGTCGCATCAAATACTTTCAGACCCAACTCATCGGCTTCGTCCTTTACTGCGCGGGAAACACCATGCGCACTGAAGACAACAATCGGCTCGCGATTATTGACCTTGGCCTGGGGCACATCCTTCAACTCATCGACAAACACCGCACCCCGCTGACGAAGTGTTTCAACAACAAACTTGTTGTGCACCACTTCGTGACGGACATAGATCGGAGCACCATAGAGGTCCAGCGCACGATTGACGATATCAATGGCACGGTCCACTCCAGCGCAAAAGCCGCGCGGATTGGCCAGCGTGATGGAAAAACTGTTGGCGCTCTCACTCATGGGTTTGCTTCTCGTTGCCCGACAGATTCTCAACGCGATGAACGATTGCCGTGAACAAAATATCGCGTCCGGCGAGGGGATGATTGAAATCAATTTCGACATCATGCATGCCGATCTGCACGATGCGGCCTGCTTGTTTGTAACCTGAGACATCGGCGAATTCGACCAGCAAATTCTCACTCAACGCCATGTCGGGTGGAAAGGTATAGCGTGGAAAGCGTTGCTGATTGTCGGGATTAACCGGACCGAAAGCCTGAGCCGCCGGA
>JAZKEH010000261.1:0-1590 GCA_040387155.1 Pseudomonadota bacterium
CAGTAAGCGTTACTGCTGAAGACAAGGTGGGCAAAGCGCTGAAAATGCTGTTGGGCGTTTCCACTGTGCTGATGATGATTGCGATCTATTTCGTCACGATGGCGATGATTCCGGAAACCTTCGTCATCAATGGTGAGAATTACACCAACATGGGCGTGTACTACTGCTTCCTCGCGGGCCTGCTGGCTGGTCTGGCTGTCGGCTTCCTTACCGAGTACTACACTTCTACCGAGTACTCACCGGTAAGAGAAATTGCGAAGTCCTGCGAAACTGGCGCCGCTACCAACATCATCTTTGGTCTGGCGCTGGGCTACAAAAGCACCGTGTTGCCATACATCGCCATCGCCATCGCCATCTTTGCTTCCTGGCAGCTGGCTGGCATGTACGGTATCGCCATCGCTTCCATCGGCATGCTCGGCACACTGGTTATCGCGTTGATGATCGACGCTTATGGCCCTGTGGCTGACAACGCTGGCGGTATTGCTGAAATGGCTGGTCTGGACAAGGAAGTGCGTCGTCGCACCGACATCCTCGACGCTGCCGGCAACACCACGGCTGCTATCGGTAAAGGCTTTGCCATTGGCGCTGCCATTTTGACCTCGCTGGCTCTGTTCAGTGCTTTTATCACCCACTCGCAGAACCTGATGCGGGCTTCGCCGGAATTTGGCGCTGACTACAACCTGGTCAACGACATCACGCTGCTGGATCCCGTTGTCTATACCGCCCTGTTCATGGGTGCTGTATTGCCATTCCTTTTCTCGGCGATGACGATGAAGAGCGTAGGCTCTGCTGCGTTCGACATGATCGAAGAAGTCCGTCGTCAGTTCCGCACGATCCCTGGCCTGATGGAAGGCACTGGCCGTCCTGACTACGCAACCTGTGTGGCCATCTCCACCAAGGCAGCTCTGCGCGAAATGATTGCGCCCGGCGTCCTGATCATTGGTTCGCCGCTGCTGGCAGGCTACTTGTTCGGCGTGCAGGCGGTTGCTGGCATCCTGGTAGGCTCACTGGTGACCGGTGGTGTACTCGCGATTGCTTCCTCCAACAGTGGTGGTGCGTGGGACAATGCCAAGAAATATATTGAGAAGGGCAACCACGGCGGCAAAGGTTCTGAGTGTCACAAAGCTGCTGTTGTCGGCGACACCGTCGGCGATCCGCTGAAGGACACCTCTGGCCCGTCGCTGAACATCCTGATCAAACTGTCTGCCATTCTGAGTCTGGTGTTTGCACCATTCTTCGTGAACTTTGGTGGCGTTCTGCTTTGATCGCTGGTTCGACAGGAAGTTGTTAAAGTGAAAGGGGGCCTAAGGCCCCCTTTTTTATGAATGGGCCGATCTTGCCCGAATAGTGAATGGCGCGGTTCAAGCGCTGTTGCTTCGAGCGCCGCAGGCGCATCATTGCCGGTTTCCGGTTTTCACAGGATATTTCCCATGGCTGCTACCAAAGTTCAACAAAACCTTAGTCCCAACCTGAAGCAGATCGCCAACATTGTGGTTGTGGCGTCTGGCAAAGGCGGTGTCGGCAAGAGCACGACTGCCGTCAACCTTGCGCTGGCATTGCATCGCCAGGGTGCGAAAGTTGGTTTGTTTG
>JAZKEH010000262.1:0-4169 GCA_040387155.1 Pseudomonadota bacterium
GGCGTGTCACGGGTACGTAGAGGTTCAGACGCTGCTCGCGCACATCCAGCAAATCCACAATGAGTTTGCGGCTGTCAGGGAAACTGACTTGTATGCTCTCGTAGGCGCGCTCGCCATGACGATTGAGGATGATGGTGATTTCGGCTTTTTCACCGGCAAATACCGATGCACCCGGCACGGCAGAGATGTGCAGGCCGGCCAGATTGCGGAACGTGTAGAAGATGGACAGGACGAAGACACCGACCAGCAGAAACACCAGTGCGAAGGCAAGGCTGGCTTCGTAATTGACGGCACCGATGAACATCAGCCCCAGCACCAGCATGAAGCCAAGGCCCTGCCGGTTCGGAATGATGAAGATGTTGCGATGGCCCAGCACAATATTGCGGGCAGGAGGAATGCGGCGTTCGACCCAGAAGGCCATCCGGGCGCGCCACGCGCGCAGCAGCGTTTCCTTGAGTGAGACCTTAAGAGAGAGTTCAGTGGAAGCTGCTGCAGTCTGCATGCGCTTTGCCTTCTGCTTTCAGCAGGAACAGTGGGCTAGAACACATCCACTTCGTTGAGCAGTCGCAGTGAATACGCTTCTGCATTGCGACCTGAGGTGTCGGACACCGAACGCAGGCGATGATCGACAGCGGCGGGCAATACTGTCTGCACATCTTCCGGCAGCACGTGCTTGCGGTTGTGCATCAGCGCCCAGGTTCGCGCACAACGCATCAAGGCCTGCGCACCGCGTGGCGACAGACCGAAGGAAAACTTGTCATCCTGTCGCGTGAAAGCAACCAGACGTTGTACATAGTCCAGCAGGGTGTCTGTCGTCTGCACATGGGTGATGCTGGATTGCACAGCGCGTACATCATCGGCACTTAGCGTTTGCCGAATGTGCTCAAGGTTGGCGCGTTGATCAATGTTCACCAACAACTGTCGCTCGGCAACCGGATCCGGATAGCCGATCGTCAGCCGCATCAGGAAACGGTCGAGCTGTGATTCTGGCAACGGATAGGTGCCGGAGAAACTGACGGGGTTTTGCGTGGCAATGACAAAGAAGGGCTGCGGCAAAATACGCGTGTTGCCATCGACCGTCACTCTCCCCTCTTCCATGGCTTCGAGCAGCGCGCTCTGGGTTTTGGGGGTGGTGCGGTTGATTTCATCCGCCAATACGAGGTTGCTGAAAATCGGGCCTTTATGGAACGTGAAGGAAGCCGTGTTCTGGTCGTAGATGGAGACGCCAAGAATGTCGGCGGGCAACAGGTCACTGGTGAACTGGACGCGGCTGTAAGCGAGGCCAAAGGTACGCGCCAGGGCCTGCGACAAGGTGGTCTTGCCCATGCCCGGTTTGTCTTCCATCAGCAAATGGCCACCGGAGAACAGGCAGCAAAGCGCAAGGCGAATCTGCTTGTCCTTGCCGAGCATGACCTTGCCAATCTCGGCAACGGCTTGCTCGACCTTTCCCTGCAAGTTGGTAATCGGGCTCATCTGCATGTTCATGGCTCTTGCGCCTGTTTCATTGTTTTAACAGCTGGGCTTCATCCAACAGCAGCTATCGACAGCTTCTGGCAGCTACCAGCGGCTAGCCGTTGCTGTGCAGAGCCAGTTGGCCCTCTTCCTCGTCGTTGCTGGGACCGCCCATCTCGTGTTCCCTTTCTTTTTTGTGCTTGGCGGTATCGTTACGACGCGATTCCAGCTTGCCGAGATATTCTTCGCTGACGTCGCCAGTGACATATACACCATTGAATACCGAACATTCAAAGTCCATGGGCAGGATTTCGGCAGTACAGGAATCGATAAGATCCTGCAGGTCCTGGAACAGCAGCCAGTCAGCGCCAATGGCGGTTTGTACCTCTTCCACCGTCTTGCCGTGGGCGATCAGTTCTCCAACAGCCGGCATGTCTATGCCGTAGACATTCGGATATTTGACCGGCGGCGACGCCGAGCAGAAGTACACCTTGCGGGCACCAGCATCACGCGCCATTTCGATAATCTGCTTGCAGGTCGTGCCACGCACGATTGAGTCGTCTACCAGCAAGACAACCTTGTCCTGGAATTCCTGGGGGATGGCATTGAGCTTCTGGCGTACCGATTTCTTGCGCTGGCTCTGGCCCGGCATGATGAAGGTGCGGCCGATGTAGCGGTTCTTGACGAAGCCTTCGCGGAATTTGACACCCAGCGCATTGGCCAGCTCAACGGCGGCTGTACGGCTGGTATCCGGAATCGGAATGACAACGTCGATGCCATGGTTGGGACGTTCCCGCATGATCTTCTTCGCCAGTTTCTCGCCCATTTTCAGTCGCGAGGAGTAAACCGACACGCCATCAATGCGCGAATCGGGACGGGCAAAATAGACATGCTCGAATATGCACGGCGTCAGCTTGCTGTCGTCAGCACACTGCTGCGACTGCATGTTGCCGTCAACATCAATCCAGATGGCTTCACCAGGTGCCACGTCACGCAGCAGCGTGAAGCCTTGGGAATCGAGGGCGACACTTTCAGATGCCAGCATGTATTCACAGCCCTTGCGCGATTTCCGTTTGCCAATGACCAGGGGACGAATGCCGTGCTTGTCGCGAAAACCGAGAATGCCATAGCCAACGATCATTGCCAGCGCCGCGTAGGCGCCGCGGCAACGTTTATGCACAGCGCGGACAGCACTGAACACATCGTCTGCCGTCGGCTTCAGCTTGTTCAGGTTCTGCAGTTCGTGTGCAAGGATGTTGAGCAATACTTCTGAATCGGAATCGGTATTCAGATGGCGTTTGTCATCGCGGAAGATTTCGGCTGACAGCTCTTCCGAGTTGGTCAGGTTGCCGTTGTGTGCCAATGCAATACCGTACGGAGAATTCACATACAGCGGTTGCGCCTGCGCCGGGCCAGAGCTGCCGGCCGTTGGATAACGCACATGGCCAATGCCCATGTTGCCCGGCAGGTTGCGCATGTGGCGGGTATGGAACACGTCGCGCACCAGACCGTTGTCCTTGCGCAGATAAAGCCTGCCCTTCTCACTCGTAACGATACCTGCCGCATCCTGGCCGCGATGTTGTAAAACCGTCAGAGCATCATAAAGCGCCAGATTGACGCTGCTGTGCCCGACTACGCCCACAATGCCACACATAACTACCCCTGGTTTTTGAAATACTGGATCTGGTCAAACGCTGATTGTTTCCTGGCTGGGAGGTTCTACTCCCAGCAAGTCCTGCAAATAGCCGGCCCCAACCATCACATACGGAATGCAAACTGACTGGGCGTAATACTGTTGCGTGAAATTGAAACGCCCCGTCAACATGACGATGACCGTCACAATGACGCCACCACGCAGAATGCCGAACAGTGCGCCCAGTGCGCGATCCGCTGCACCCAGCCCGGCCTGGCTCATCAGACTGGAAACGCCATTGCTGATCAAACCACCGACAAAGACGACAACCACAAAGATCAGGATGAAACCAACAACACGTTGCAGCAGCGGGCTTACGATGAAATCACTGAGCATCGCTCCCAACTGCACGCTGAAAAATGTGGCAGCAACAATCGCCCCTACCCAGAACAACAGCGACAATGCTTCCTTGATCAGACCGCGAAACAGACCGATCAGGCATGAGATGCCGACGATGAGCAGAATGAGAATATCAATCGTCGACAGGGCGCTCATTGCGCAGCCTGGGCTGAAAAGGTTTCCACTACTCCATTCAGATCAAACCCGTTCGCAAGTCGTGTGACCATCGTGTTGGCTTCGGCACGCGTCAGCACCGGACCGACATACACGGCGGTCAGTGTGCCATTGGCATTGGTGACAGCGCGGCTGTAGGCCTTGTAGTCAGCCGCCAATAATTTGGTGACGAGCGCATCGGCATTGGCTTTTTCACCAAAGCTGCCGAGACGAACAACATAGGACAGCGGCAACCCACTGCTGTCGAGGCGTGGCACGCTGTCAGGCGACGCGGTAGCCGTGCTGGTTTCCTTGGCCATGATGGCTGCAACGGCCGCCTCCAGCGCATCTGGCTCTTCGCCTGAGGGTGCAGCGCTTGTCGCGGCAGTGTTGTCATCGGCGTCAAAGGCAGGCAACGCGGCCTTGAGGTTAGGTGGCAGGCTGAACTGGCCGATATCGGTTTCCGGCACGGCAATCGCCACTTCCTTCTCGGCATAGGGGGAAAGATTCTCTTTCAGCTCCTCTGTTTCCT
>JAZKEH010000263.1:0-1735 GCA_040387155.1 Pseudomonadota bacterium
CCTATTTTGATGAGGGAGCCGGCAACATCCTGATGACGTCCTATGCGGCGCCGTTCAGTCGTGACGGCAGCATCGCCGGCGTGGTCGCGGTGGATCTGGCACTGGAGAACATGTTCGAAACGCTCGGCCTGCCGCGGCAGGAAGGCAGCGTCATCGTCAATGCTGACGGGCACTATCTCTATCACGAACAACCCGAGCTGATTCTCAACGCGACGCTGCAATCCAATGCCGAGTACGACC
The DNA here is from genome assembly GCA_040387155.1 of Pseudomonadota bacterium. Classification (GTDB taxonomy): domain Bacteria; phylum Pseudomonadota; class Gammaproteobacteria; order Pseudomonadales; family Pseudohongiellaceae; genus CAILUG01. The sequence goes on from JAZKEH010000263.1 coordinate 241, forward strand.
CCGTTGACCTGCAAAACCTGTTGGACTTCGCCACCAGTGGCGAGCCCGGCCTGCTGATGATTCCGCGCAAGGACGGCAGTGACGTAACGTGGTTTGCCTTTGCGCCCATCAAATCCGCCGGTTGGTACTACCTCGAGGCCCGCTCGGAGAAAACGGCACTGGCACCGGTGGCGGAGAAACTGAAGCTGGGCAACTTCATCGAAACCTCTGGCATTACAGCGCTGATTTTCCTGATCTGGTTTCTGTCGAGCCTGCTGACAAAACCGATTCGTGAGCTGTCGGTTGCCGCCGAAAAAATGGCCAACGGCGACATGAGTGCCCGCGTAAAGCCAAGTTCCGGTGACGAAATGGGCAGCCTGATGAACACGTTCAACGTAATGGGCGAAGTGGTGGCGCGCCGTGAAGAGGACCTGGCCCGCATGGTCGAACGCCGTACGCGCGAATTGCGCGAGGCCGTCGACAAGGCGGAACAAGCCACCAAGTCAAAAGGTGAAGTGCTGGCTGTCGCCAGTCACGATCTGAAGAGTCCGCTGGCAGCCATCGCCGGCTTGGCTGACGTGCTGAGCATGATGAAACGCGGTGAGATCAATCCTGACCGCGACCAGGAACTGGAAATGCTGCAGCACATCAACACCACCGCCATCCACATGACGGAGGTGGTCGGCGATATCTTGCTGGGCGAACGCCTGGAACACACCGGACTGGAAGTGTCCGAGTTCCCGATCGACCTGTCGGAACTGACCCTGTCGGTGATTCGTCTCAGCGAACCCGCTGCCAACAAGAAGAACATCGTCTTCCACAGCGACATCCGCGCCGGCATCGACGTCAAGGGCGATCCGACCCGCTTGCGCGAAGCGCTCGACAACTACGTCAGCAACGCCGTCAAGTATTCACCGCAGGGCGGCAGGGTGCACATTGCGCTGGTGCCAGACGAAGACGACGAGTGCGCCACGCTCAGTGTGAAGGATGAAGGCGAAGGCATAACGGACAGCGACAAGGCAAAGCTGTTCGTCAAATTCCAGAAACTCAGTGCCCGCCCTACCGCGGGCGAATCGTCACATGGACTCGGCCTGTCGATCGTCAAATCAATCGTCGAGATGCACGGGGGCTCGGTAGGCTGCGATAGCGTACCGGGTGAGGGCTCCTGCTTCTGGCTGAAACTGCCTATCCAGCACGAATTCTGAGCTGGCAGCACATATCCGCTACCAGCGCTGGAGCTACCCTTGGTTCACTCAATGGGTCGCAGAATAAACAGATGGCAATCGCCATGCTTGGCGTCGCCCTTGAGGAAGGGATTCAGCATTCCGCATATGGCCCTGACACCCAGCCGTGAAGTCCCGGTCAGCAGCGGAATGCGTTCCTCGATTTTCCAGCCACTGCGCTCTGTCAAACGCGGCAGCAGTGTGGAAACCAGTGGGCTGATGTGGGTGGGATCTGCACTGCCATCGGTTTCAAATGCGCGCAGTTCACCGCTCAGCAAAAAGCGCAATCTGCC
>JAZKEH010000264.1:0-1797 GCA_040387155.1 Pseudomonadota bacterium
GGTTACGGCCGGTTCTTTGTGCTGTATTCCATTTTCCTGCTGGGCATGGTGACGGCGGCGCTGTCCGATACCGTAGAAACACTGTTTGCGGGCTGGGAGCTGGTCGGTCTGGCGTCGGTATTGTTGATCGCGTTCTTCCACTCCAGACCGTCGCCACCGCGCAACGGCCTGCGTGTATGGATCATCTACCGCGTCTGTGATGTGGCGTTGCTGTTGGCTGCCATCCTGATGCATGAAATCAACGGCGCCGGTGACTTCGATCATCTGGTAGGTGAACAGGCGTGGCCGGATCACGAAGCAGTTGTGGTCGGCCCGCACTTCGTCCTGCTTGGCACCTTGTTTCTGATCGCCGCTGCCGGCAAATCAGCGCTGTTGCCCTTCTCCAGCTGGCTCCCACGCGCGATGGAAGGACCAACGCCATCAAGTGCCATTTTCTATGGTGCACTGTCGGTGCATCTCGGTGTGTTCCTGCTGCTGCGCGTCAGCCCCGTGCTCGACAGCTCAGCCTGGCTGTCCGCTGCCGTGGTCGTGCTGGGTCTTGCCAGCGCCTGCTTCGCCTACCTTACCGGCAGAGTGCAGACCGACATCAAATCGGCGCTCGCGTTTGCCTCGCTGACGCAGGTGGGCATCATCATCGCCGAGATCGGTTTGGGTCTGCGCTATATCGCGCTGTTGCATCTGCTTGGCCACGCCTGCCTCCGCACACTGCAGTTCCTGCGTGCGCCCAGCATGCTGCACGATCATCACCAATTGGAAAACGCCACCGGCTCGCGTCCACGCGACGAAGAGACCCCATGGGAACACAAGCTGCCTGCTTCGCTGCAAACGAAGCTTTACCGGTTTGCACTGGAGCGCGGCCATCTTGATTCACTGCTGGAAAAATTGGTCGCGCGTCCCGTGCTGGCGCTGTTCAACACGTTGAGCAGCTGGGAATTACGTTGGGCGCACTGGCTCGAAGCTGAACATGCGGCCCCAACGAACAGTGACGATATGCCCACTGCTGCGCCGCTGAGGAAAAAACCATGATGCTGTCGTTGTTGCTGGCACTGCCGTTTGCAGGCGCCATCGCTTGCTCCCTCACCAAAGCGGAGTCGAGCCTGCGTATCAGTTTCGCTGTGCTGCTGCTGTTTCTGTTGGGTAGCGTTGCCGCCATGCTGATGGTGCCACCCGGCAGCGTTGATGCCGACGCACTGTTCGTGCTGGATGCGTTAGCAGCCCCACTGCTGCCGGTATTTGCCTTTGTCCATTTACTGAGTCATCTCGGCACCGCCAAGACAGTGACTACGCCTGGCTACTGCGTGCGTTCCCTGCTGGCCGCCGGCCTTAGTGCCCTTGCCCTTACCAGCCATAACGACAACCTGCTGATGTTGATGCTGATCCTGAGCATTGGCCTGCCACTGTGGGAACTGCGTGATCGTGGTCGTAGCGGTCGTGCTTTCTTCCTCTACATGCTGGCGTTCTGTGTGCTGATGTTTGCCTCAATGCTGACCGGCCTTGCCGAGCGTACCCCACTCAGCGTCGGCTTGTTGTTGCTGGCCTTGATCATTCGTGGCGGGCTGTTTCCGGCGCATAGCTGGTTGCCGCTGCTGTTCACCAGCGCTACCTATGGCACTTCGCTGCTTTTCATTCTGCCGCTGATGGAAATCCTCGTTGTCATCCGCGTACTGCTGATGGCCATTCCTGAGTGGATGTTGGAAGCCATCGGGATTCTGTGTCTGGTCTCTGCGGTTTACTGCGGCGGCATGGCCATGGTGCAAGTGCAGGTCAGTCGTTTCTTTGCGTTCCTGTGCCTGAGTC
>JAZKEH010000265.1:0-996 GCA_040387155.1 Pseudomonadota bacterium
TCGTACAGCGCCTTGTCGGCACGTGCGATGGCAACATCCACTTCGCCGTCTGGCATAAGCTCGGTAATACCCAGCGACACGGTGACCTTGCTGACGACCTTGTTGCTGAGCGGATTGATGATGCTCGCGTTCTCGATGGTCTTGCGAATGGCTTCCGCCACGGCGCGCGCGCCATTGATGTCAGTATCAGGCAGATGGATGATGAATTCCTCACCACCGAAACGCGCAGCCAGATCCTTGCCCTTCGTGATGCGGCGCAGCACTTCGGCAACGGTCTTGATGACCTTGTCGCCGAACAGATGGCCGAAGGTGTCGTTGATGTTCTTGAAGTGATCGATGTCGAGCATGACCAGGGAGCTCGTCAGATAACCTGATTTCATGCTGTCGAGATGACGGCTCATGTGTTCGAAGAACGCCTTGCGGTTCGGCAGGTTTGTCATCGTGTCAGTGACAGTCTGGCGTTTGGCATCCAGCAACTGTTTCTTCAGATCGTTGATTTCGATGCGGGCAATGTTCAGCTCAGTCAGCAGATCCTTGTTCTTGTTCAGGATGGTCTGTGTTGAGTTGGACAGGTCACGCAACAATGACTCGACAAACTGCGGTGTCGAATCTTCTTCCATCTGCTGCTTGCAGCTGTCGAGCGAGTTGCTGAAGTTGGTGGTGTTCTCGCAGGCCTCTTCCAATGCCAATGAGAAGTTCATGTGCAGGTTGGAGAAGCGCTGGTGCGCATCTTCCAGCCGGTTGTATTCGTGTTTCAGGTCGATGAACTCGTCGAACAGGCTCTTGATCTGCTTGGAATCCAGCTGCTTGTGGATCATGAGCATGGCATCCAGCTTCTGGTTCAGCGACTTGTTGCTGCCGGACACGTACTCATACAGCACGGCGTAGTTGACGGGTGTCACCGGAATGCCGTGGCGTGACATCAGCGGCAATGCGAGACGCAGATACTCGGCCGATTTATTCAGGTTGACCTGAATATGCTGCGTGGGTTCATAC
>JAZKEH010000265.1:1006-3105 GCA_040387155.1 Pseudomonadota bacterium
TTTTTTCCCCTGGGGTTGCGGCGGCTTCGGCTTGCTGGCTCATTGCTTGCGAAAAACGTTTCGCGAGCTCTTGCGCGTGATCGGAGTGATGATCCTGGTAGGTATCACGGATATTGATGATGTCGGGCAGTGCGTCCTTGAATACCTCGATGATCTCCGGATCGAACTGGAGGCCGGCCTGGGCGAACATGTAGGCGGTTGCTTCTTCCAGTGGCCACGGCTTCTTGTAGGGGCGTTGCGACAGCAGCGCATCAAAGGTGTCAGACACCGAAACGATGCGGCATGAAATCGGAATGTTGGCGCCGGCGAGACCGGCAGGGTAGCCGGTGCCATCCCACTTTTCGTGGTGATGCAGCGCAATCTCACTGGCGAGATTCAGGATCGCCGAGTCGTTGCTCTTGAGGATTTCATAACCGAGCACCGTGTGGGTCTTCATGATCTCCCACTCGTCGGGATTGAACTTGCCGGGCTTCAGCAGGATGTTGTCGGGAATGGCGATCTTGCCGACGTCGTGCATGGGGCTGGCGTTCAGCATCAGCTGCACAAAGTCGTCGTCGTGGCCGAGCAACTTGGCCAGGTGCGCCGAGATGTTGCTCATGCGCATGATGTGTGCGCCGGTTTCGTTGTCACGGAACTCGGCGGCCTTGCCAAGCACCTGCACCACCTGCAGCTGCGAGCGCCGCAGCGCTTCGGTACGTTTGTTGACGACGAGTTCGAGATTGTTTTTCTTCTGTGTCAGTTCCTGGTGTGCCAGTTCCAGCGTCAGCAGGTTGCGCACGCGCGCCAGCAGTTCCTGGCGGTTGAAAGGTTTGCTGATGAAGTCGAGCACGCCTTGCTCAAAGGCCTTGGCGCGATGGTTGGCGGCGAGTTCGGCGGTCAGGAAGATGACGGGCGGCAGGGCGTCGCCGGCTTCGCTCTTCAGGCGTTCGAGCACATCGAAACCATTCATGCGCGGCATGTTGATGTCGAGCAGGATCAGGTTGGGGCGCTGCTCGCGAAAGCGTGTTGAGACATCAACCGGATTCTGGATCGACAGCACACTGTGGTAACCCTCGGTCCCCAGCACGCGCTCGATCAGTTTCAGATTCACCGGTTCATCGTCGACAACAAAGATCGGCGAGTTCTTCAGGTCTTCACTGTGCTGGCTCAATTGCATTGTTTGATCACCTTGCAGGTTTCCGGGCTGGCGAGCCTTACCATCGGCAAATCGGCATAACGACAGTCGCTGCCACTGAGGCGATTCCCGGTGGCGGTCACTGTCGTAGCAGTCGCTGGTGTTGATTCATCATTAACGACAGTTACCGTGAATTTTTTAAGCAGCATTTGCACGGCGGGGTGATTTTCGAGGCTGGCCAGCGTCGAACCACAGATGACCACGTGGCCGGTGCGCTGCTGTGTCAGCCAGTCCGTCAGCACCTCGGTGCGTGAATCGTGGCGGAACAGGATCGTCGTGCGGATGGAACACAGGTCTTCCAGCAGTTTGAAGGCGCGACAGTCGTGTGGGCCGAAGCCGAAGATTGGTGTTGTGTTGAACAGACTCGAGTAGTGGTCGCCACGCGCAAGGATTGAGCTTTCCTGCTGCAGATGTATTGGCAGATCGATCCAGAAAATGCTGCCGGCACCACTGCGGCTGATGACGCCGATCTCGCCCTTCATCAGTTTGACCAGACGACGCGTGATCATCAGACCGATGCCAGTGCCTTCAATGTGACGGCTGTCGGCACCGAGGCGTTCGAACGGCGTGAAGATGTAGGGCAGGTGCTCTTTCTCAATGCCATTGCCGGTGTCGAGAATCTCGATGCGGATCAGCGACGCTTCAGTAGCGACGCACTGCAGCAGCACACTGCCGCCAGTGCGGTTGTACTTGATGGCGTTCGACAGCAGGTTGATGAGGATCTGCTTCAGGCGCACATGGTCGTTGCGCAACAGGCACAGGTCCTGCAAATGGTATTCGAGCTGTACGTTCTTGCTTTCCGCCAGCGGTTTGACGAGCGCGAAACATTCGTTGAGCAGGTGTTCGAAATTGATAACGTCTTCCGACAGTTCGATGCCGCGCACGATCGGCTTGATGACCAACTCGTCGAGATGCGCGAGGACGT
>JAZKEH010000265.1:3115-4081 GCA_040387155.1 Pseudomonadota bacterium
TAACGTCTTCCGACAGTTCGATGCGGCCGGCTTCGATGCGCGACAGGTCGAGAATCTCATTGATCAGTGACAGCAGGTATTCGCCGGCGCCTTCGATCTCGCGGACGTTGTCCATCTGCAGCTCAGTCAGTGTTTCGTCCATGCCAAGCAACTGGGCGAAACCGAGAATGGCATTGAGCGGGGTGCGCAGTTCGTGGCTCATGTGCGAGAGGAACTGTGATTTGGCGCGATCGGTTTTTTCGGCCTGGAACTTGGCTTCCGACATCAGTTGCAACTGGCGGAATTCTTCGGAGTAATCGAGGATGGAAACGGAGTACACCGGTTGCAGGGGGTCGTCGGAGAGTGTGGTGTTGGGGCTGAGGCTGGCGAGATCAATGCGCAGTGAGCGATCACCGAGGCGGATCTTGCCGGACCAGTTGCCGTCGGATTCGAGCATTGAGCGTATGGCGCCGATCGACGAGGCCTTGATGCCGAGAATGCCGTACAGATTGCTGCGCATCATGGACTCGGGTGCGAGTCCGCACAGATTGCAGAGCGCGCTGTTATAGCTGAGCAGTTCCATGTCGCGCGTGAGCAGGCCCATACCCAGATTGAAGTATTCCCAGGTGGCGGGGCTTTGTTGGATGCCTTCCGTCGTCGGGGATGCTGCAAGCGGGTGCTTATCCTGCATCATGAATTGTTCCAACAAAAGTTTTTCGTGAAGCATGGGCCTTGTCGTCTCTGACTGCCGTTGACTCGAGCGCCTGCAACAAACATCCAGTCTCCGTGACCTTCCGCTTTGTTACTTTGACAATGCTCTATACGACTGCTTCGTTGGGGAACTGTAGGAATATTTCAGTAAATAAGGACGGTCCCGGCTTTGTCGTTTTTTTGACGGTTGGCGTTGATTGGATTGGGACTTGGAGTCAAGTTTTTCGGGGATTGGCGGGCTTCAGTGCCAGGCGTTTGAGCGGGCTGGGGGTATAG
>JAZKEH010000266.1:0-503 GCA_040387155.1 Pseudomonadota bacterium
CGGGTACGCCAACTTTCCAGCGATGGTGAAGGCGCTGGATGATGTGGTGGAAGTGTCCAACTATGTCGCCGCCATGGAGCATGGACTCTCGCAACTTGATCAGCTGCCGTTGTCTGTTCGATTGATCAAGAGCATCCATGCTGTCTTGATGGCGAAGGGTCGCGGGCAAACCCAGGACCCTGGCGAGTTTCGTCGTTCACAGAATTGGATAGGCGGTACCCGTCCAGGTAACGCCATTTATGTGCCGCCACCGCCCCAACTGGTTGTGGAATGCATGAGCGACCTGGAACGATTCATCCACGACACCGAATCAAAGCTGCCAGTACTGATCAAGGCCGCTCTTGTGCATGTGCAATTCGAATCCATCCATCCGTTCGAGGATGGCAACGGTCGCATCGCCCGCGCGATTGCCGACCTTGCCCTGGCGCGCTCCGAGCAGAGCGCCCAGCGCTTCTACAGCATGTCGGCGCAGATCCGCGCCGAACGCAACGCCTATTACACCA
>JAZKEH010000266.1:513-2313 GCA_040387155.1 Pseudomonadota bacterium
ACGGCCGTCTTGGCAGATTGCTTATCACTTTCATGTTGTGTGCATCGGGTGTATTGAAAGCGCCGAATTTGTATCTCAGTCTCTATCTTAAAACGCATCGCCAGCAGTACTACGCTTTACTGCAGCAAGTAAGAGAGCAAGGTGACTGGGAGAGCTGGCTTGAATTTTTTCTGACGGGTGTGCGGGAAACTTCCCGCCAGGCAGCTGATGCTGCCAGCAGATTGCTCGAATTGGTTGGCAATCATCGCAAGCAACTGGAAGCGTTGGGACGACCGGCGGCTTCAGCGTTACGTGTGTTTCAATACCTGCAAAAGCATCCCATTGTCACAACCAGCGGCGTGGCCAAGGCGCTGAATCTTTCTGCACCCACTGCACGCAAATCAATCACTCATCTTGTAGAGGCCGGAGTCCTGTTGGAAACCTCTGGCATGCAACGCTACAAGCGTTATGTCTATGACGATTACCTGAAAATATTAAGCGAAGGCACGGAGCCGTTATCGAGATGAAATCGCCACTGAAGGACAAGCCGTTACGCAATCCTGGAGAAGGATTCAATCTTGATCACGTAATTGTTGCCAGCTCAGGGATCTACGTCATTGAAACGAAAACCTACAGCAAACCAGACAAAGGTGAGCCGACCATTATCTTTGATGGAATGAGTATCGAGATGAAGGGTTACAAAGCCAGAGATTCAATTGTTCAGGTACAGGCCGCAGCACGGTGGCTGCGGGATTTGCTGAAGGAAAGTACAGGAATGCGCCTTGAGATCAGGCGATGTAGTGAATATGGCGTCCTATCATTTATCCCGCTACATCCGCGAGCGTCAGAAAGAGCTGGCCTGACACCCATTGGGAGAGAAGCGCTACGCCGACAGGCTGGTGCGTGGATCAATTCCCAACATCAGATTGAGGTTCTGCACTGCTGCACCCGATGCCCCTTTGCCCAGATTGTCATACACAGCCATCAACAACACCTGCGCCTTCGCATCATTGGCGAACACATGCAGATGCAAGCAGTTGGTGCCGTTCAGGCTTTCCGGGTCGAGCTCCGGCGTGCGTTCCAGCGCCGTCAGCGGAGCCACTTCGACGAAGCTGTCTGGAATCGCCGCATAGTAATCGGCCAGCGCGGCATGCAGTTGCTTGCCAGTGGGAATCTGTTTGAGCGTCGAGAGTTGCAGCGGCACACAGGTCAGCATGCCTTGCGCGAAGTTGCCGACGGCAGGCACGAACAGCGGTTGGCCATCCAGCTGACTGTAGCGCTGCATTTCCGGCAGATGCTTGTGATTGAAGCCAAGACCATAGGGCATGAACTCGGGAGCGCCTTCGCCCTTGGCGACGTAGTCATTGATCATCGCCTTGCCGCCGCCGCTGTAACCGGACACGCCACTCACCGTCACCGCATACGACGCCGGCAACAGACCGGCCGTAATCAACGGACGCAGCGCGGCGATGACACCCTGTGGCCAGCAGCCGGGATTCGAAACGCGCTTGGCATTGGTGATGGCTGCACTCTGGTTCTTGTCCAGTTCGGCGAAGCCATAGGTCCAGCCATCGGCCACGCGATAGGCGGTGGACGCATCAATGACGCGGGTGGTCGAGTTGCTGATCAGCGACACGCTTTCCTTCGCCGCGTCATCGGGTAAACACAGGATGGCGATGTCGGCGTTGTTGAGGAATTCGGCGCGCGCGGCGGGGTCCTTGCGACGGGCTTCCGGGATCGACAGCAGGTTCAGGTCTTTGCGGGCGGCCAGGCGCTCGCGAATCTGCAATCCCGGGGTACCGGCTTCGCCGTCGATGAAAA
>JAZKEH010000266.1:2340-5305 GCA_040387155.1 Pseudomonadota bacterium
TGCTGTCATTGGGGTTTATCCAAAGTGCCGTCAACAGTCCCCGGGGCTTGGGGCGCGCTATTATAGGGGCTCATACGACTGGATAGAACGGAATAGAGAACACGGACATGAGCACCACCACACTGACTTGCCCCAACTGCAATGCCACCAACCGCGTCCCCACCGAACGTCTGGGCGACGGCCCCAAGTGCGGCAAGTGCAAGGAACGCCTGTTCCAGGGCAAGGCCATTGAACTGAAGGACAACAATGTAGACGCCATTCTCGCCAACACCAGCATTCCGGTGTTGGTGGATTGCTGGGCGCCGTGGTGCGGCCCGTGCAAGAGTTTTGCGCCGGTGTTTGAAGCCGCTGCGCAGCAGTTGGAACCGCGCGTGCGCTTTGCCAAGCTCAACACCGAGAACGAGCAGGAGATTGGCTCGCTGTGGGGAATTCAATCAATCCCAACGTTGATCCTGTTTCGCGAAGGCCGTGAAGCGGCTCGCATGTCGGGCGCGATGCCGCTTAATCAGTTGAAGCAGTGGTTGATACAGCAGGGCGTGTAACCCTGCGTTGATCAGGCCAGCGCAGGGTAGTCGGTGTAGCCTTCAGCGCCCGGCGCGTAGAACGTTGGCGCATGCCATTCATTCAACGCTGCTTGCTCGCGGAAGCGGCGTGGCAAATCCGGATTGGCGATAAACAGTTTGCCGTAGGCGACTGCGTCGGCATCACCTGCTGCGATGGCGGCATTGCCACTCGCAAGATCGAAACCTTCGTTGGCCACGTACACGCCCCCAAACTTTTTCTTCAGCTCGGGACCGATGCGACCAGCACCCGCGTGTTCGCGTGATGCAATGAAGGCCAGCTTGCGCTTGCCGAGTTCGCTGGCGACATAACTGAAGGTCGCGAGTGGGTCAGAATCGCCGAGATCGTGCGCATCACCGCGTGGTGCCAGATGCATGCCAACGCGCGACGCACCCCAGATGCTGGTGACAGCATCGGTCACTTCCAGCAACAGGCGTGCACGGTTTTCGATGCTGCCGCCGTATTCATCATTACGCGTGTTGCTCTTGTCCTGCAGGAACTGGTCGAGCAAGTAGCCATTGGCGCCGTGAATCTCAACGCCATCGAAACCGGCAAGTTTTGCATTGAGCGCACCGAGGCGGAACTGATCGACAATGCCACGCAGTTCTTCCAGCGCAAGTGCGCGCGGTACGACATACGCCGTCTCTGGTCGTACGTGACTGACATGGCCTTTTGGCGCTATCGCACTTGGTGCTACTGGCAGCGCTCCATCAAGAAACAGCGGATGCGAAATGCGACCGACATGCCACAGCTGCAGGAAGATGCGACCGTCGGCGTCATGCACGGCCTTGGTCACCTTCTGCCAGCCAGCCACTTGTTCGGCCGACCAGATGCCAGGTGTATCGGCATAGCCGATGCCCTGCGGTGAGACGACAGTCGCTTCGGTGAGAATGAGGCCGGCACTGGCGCGCTGGCGGTAATACTCCACCATCAAATCATTTGGTATGCGCGTAGGACCCGAGCGCGCCCTGGTCAGCGGCGCCATGAAGATGCGGTTGGGCAGCTCGAGGTCGCCGAGTTTGAGAGGTGAGAACAACGTAAGGGCCATGCAATGCTCCAGCAGGGAATCGAAAGGCAGTTGCCGACCTATCTTGGGACCATGGCAGTTGTTTGCAAGACAGTCAGCGGAGTTTCGATAGAAGAAAAACTGCCATGCTTACAATAAAGGTACCGTATGATTCCCTTGCTTTAATGTGCCTTTTATAAAAAACGAGAAAAGGATTCCATGGCGTCCACCGTCTTACCCGCCCGCAGGCCCGACAGCCGCTTTTTTCGTGGTGCACCCTTCCTGATGCTGGTCGTTGTTGTCGCCGGCTTTGCTGCCACTTTCTATGGCCGGGCATTCTTCGATGTACAGCCAATCGCGGGCTACCTGTATTTGCATGGCGCGGCGATGACGCTGTGGTTTGTGTTGTTGCCAATGCAGGCCTGGCTGATCCGTCACGGTGGCTATCAACTGCACCGCAAGATCGGCTGGATAGCGGCTGTGCTGGTGGTCGTGATTCCCGTTACCGCAGCGATTACGCAGCTGTCTGCACCGGCACGGCTCACGACACTGCTGGGCAACGCCAGCGCCGAGCCACTGCTGCGTTCGATGGAAATGCCGTTTTGGGGCAATTGGGGTTCCATGCTGAACTTCATTATCTGCGTGAGTGCAGCACTGTGGTTTCGCAACCGCGCCTCCACTCACAAGCGCATGATGATCTTTGCGTCGATAGGATTGTTGCCGCCAGCGGCAGCACGCATTGCACGCTGGAGTATGTTCAGCCCAGGTGCCGACCTGAGCATGCCGACTGCGTTGGAACCTGTGTTCGCTACTTCCGTTGTTATCGTGCTGCCGCTGTTTTTGTTGCTGCACGATTGGCGCACACGGAAAAAAGTGCATCGCGCCACGCTGGTGGGTTTTGCGCTATTGATTGTGCTGGGCGGTGTGTTGCCTGCGGTGATAGCAAATTCTGCGATGGGTGATGCGCTGTTTGAGCGTTGGATACAGAGCGGTACCAACAGCGAATAGAGCGGTGTGTTGGGAAGAAAAACTGGAAAGTTTCTGAAAATCTACTAATAAGAGGGCAGGGGATTTACGTTTCACGCTTCGAAGGCAAAACCATGCAGCACGCCACATCGCACTACATTCCTCCGTTAGGCCTCCGGCCCGTACTTACAATTCTGCTGTGCTATCTGCTGGCATATTTTCTCCTCGTCATCATGACGCTCATAGCCGCCGACCTTTCTGGTGAATGGCCGGCCTCGACTCTACTTTTCCAGGGTTCATCAGCGAAAGTGGAGGTGATCTACAGAGAACTGATCCGGGCTGCTTCGCCGTGGTTGATGCTGGCCATTGTGTTGCTCGGACTGAAGAGCTATTTGCCTAACCATTCCACTCGCGAGCTATTGCAGCTTTATG
>JAZKEH010000267.1:0-3139 GCA_040387155.1 Pseudomonadota bacterium
CGTGGGTCGCTGGCCTCTACACACTCGAACAGGATGTCGAACTGAGCCGTATCTACACCTACGCCGCCAGCGACTTCCGCAGCGCCTACACGATGAAAAGGCACGCCGCCTATGCAGACACGACGACCACGCTGGCTGACCAGTGGTCGCTCGATGTCGGCATACGCGCCGAACGCTACAGTGCCAGTTACGGCGATTCCAACGCGCTGCACTTCTCGCCCGATGATGATCTGTTCGGCGGCAAGCTGGCGCTGAACTATCACACAGCGAACGACAATCTGCTGTATGCCAGCGTTTCCCGTGGCTACAAGAATGGCGGTTTCAATACCGATGGTTCACTTGATGCCGACTTGCGTGAATACGGCAGTGAATCCCTGTGGAACTATGAAGTGGGCTTCAAGGGCTCGTTGCTCGACGACAACCTGCGTACACGACTCGCCGTGTTCTGGATGGATCGTGATGATGTGCAGATCCAGAGCTCGACCTTGCGCATGCGCGCCAATGGCAGCACCGAATTCATCGAGTTCACAGGCAACGCCGCCGCCGGCTTCAACCGAGGCCTTGAACTAAGCGCCGACTACACACTGACCGACACGGCTACGCTGTATGGCTCGCTCGGCCTGCTCGACAGTGAATACGCCGACTTCATCAACTCCAATGGCGATGATCTCGACGGCCGTGAACAGGCGCACGCACCGAGCCACCAATACACGGTGGGCACGCGCTGGCAGTTACTGCCTGCGCTGGCACTCGACGTGAACGTACAAGGCCGCGACGCGTTCTACTTCTCCGACAGCCACGATGTGCGCTCCAACGCCTACGATCTCGTCAACGCCAGCCTGACGTGGCAACAGGATCAGTGGCAGCTGACACTGTGGGGTCGCAATCTCACAGATGAAGACTACTACGTGCGTGGTTTTTACTTCGGCAACGATCCACGTGATGACTACACGGCGAAAGGCTACACGCAGCTCGGTGAACCAATGCGCTATGGTCTGACGGTGAACGTGGACTTCTAGGTCAAGAGCTCATAACGAAAAAGGCGGCCGCAGTGGCCGCCTTTTTTATGCCATTCAAAACGGCCTGGCTAGTTGCCAGCTACGGCTGGTTGATCCAAGCCGATCATTGCCACCAACCGATGATCAACCCCATCAGCGTGAACGATATCGTCCAGTAGGCACCATTGAGGTAGATGTAGGAAGCCGGCTTGCCTTCAAACAACGCATTGACGGCCAGTGCACCTGCGACCCACGGCAGACCCGTCAGAAAACCGTAGAACGCGCCCATCATGGCGTCGGGTTCGTTGCCAATGAAGAAGGCCAGGCACACGGCCATGACCCACTGCAGCAGGAAGACAATAGTGAACAGTTGGCGCATGCCCTTCTTCGGTTGGGCTTTGACCACCGCGGGGTCCCAGCCCAATGAGCGCATCCACGCATCGCCAAACAAGGGGCCGTACCACAGGCCGCCCACTCCAAATCCCACTACCGATGCGGCCAGCACTGCCAGCCAATTGACGACGACCTCTGCCATGTTCATTTCCCTCTGCTGTTGAATTGACACTACAGCGGGGAACATACCTGCAAAACCGGCCCAGCGACAAGGTGGCAGCGTGAATGCCGGTCACGGGTCGGCTCATCCAGAGCGACTGAAAACCCGCCGATAAAGCTTGCTACCAGCGCTTGCTCTCCATGACTCGCAACTGCAAACTTGGTGAAACTCCGGGAAGCAATCAAGGACAAAACAATGGAAAAGTCGCTGTTCAGCAGCATGTGGGACAAGATGCAGAGCGACGGCTATTTCGCTCGCCACCCCCACTATCACGATCACTTCGGTGTCCCGCTGAGCAGTGAAGACCAGGCTCTGGACAGCGCGGTGCTGCAGCTGGATTTCAGCCAGGCGCGGGTCGAAATGCCGGTGCCCCATTCCGCCGCGCTGGAACGCAGTGTGAAGCGCACCGAATCGCAATGGCTGGGTCGGATGTTTGCGTTGCCGCAGACAGGGACCGTTCTCGATGTGGGGTGCGGATTCGGGCGCTCGGTATCCTGGCTGTCCGAACGTTACCCGCAAGTGATTGGCACCGACATCTCAGCAACGGTGTTGCAGAGTGCGAAAGAGCGACTCAAGGACCGGCCCAACGTGCGTCTGCTCGTCAATGAAGCAGACACGCTGCCGGCAGAAATTGCGGAAGGCTCAATCGCGCTCGCTTATGTCTTTACCGTGTTTCAGCATATCCCGCGCGAGTTCACGGCTAATCTGTTGCGCGATATCGCAAGAGTGCTGGCTGATGACGGTGTGGTGATTTTCAATCTGCTGACCAACATCAATGAAGCCGTCAACACGGGCGACAACGAAACGGAATGGGCGATTGGTTACAGCCCTGCACAGGCAGAGGCGCTGCTGGCGAGCAGCGGGTTGTCGGCGCTGAAAATGTGCACGTGGACGATGCCGGGTTCAAACGCTGGCTGGCTCTGGGTGCAGGCGGGCCGACAGAGAAGCAAGAACAGGTAATCCATTCAACACCCGCACGCCATCCCGCCGGAGTTCCGACAAGCTGTTACCGGTCGCTACTTCAGAATTTCAAAAGCATCGACATAAACATCGTATTGGCCATGCAGGCCCATGGGGCGTTGTGAGTCGCCATTGAGCACGGTGATCGTCAGGGTATGGGTCCCCCAGGCGAGATTCGGCGAGCTGTAGACAACCTGTGAACGGATGCCAGCTTCGGCAACATACATGGCGCCGTGCAAATCACGTGTCACGGGCTCACCCCCATCAAAAGAAATGGACGCCACACCACACTCGTACTCACAGGGCAGGCCTATCCAGCGAATACCCGTGCCTTCGAAGGTAAGACTCACCGTAGAGCCGGGGGTGCCCGACACCATTGCGCTGTTCCAGTGAAAAACCGGACCTGTCGGTGAGGCCGCAGTGGAACGGCGCCAGGTGCCGGTGTAGGTAATCGGCGCAGCGCTGTCATCCAGCCTGATCATGCCGGGCTGGACGCTGTTGTTGACGGTGAAGTTGATGCGTGGTGCTTCACCGGTGTTGCCAGTGACGTCAGTCGCCGTTGCCCGCAGCTCATGCACACCATCAAGCAACTGGGTAGTGTCGAACAGGGCACTGAATGGCGCGCTTT